>JAQBWN010000004.1 GCA_027624555.1 bacterium
GCTTATTTTAAGTAGCGATAGACCCCCAAGCGCAATCGCAACGCTCCAAGAAAGACTACTATCAAGACTTTCCGCAGGAATGGTCGCTGATGTTAAAAAACCAGACTACGAAACAAGACTAGCTATATTAGAGGAAAAAAGAGATTTACAAGAAGTACCAATTGACCAAAATGCCCTCTCTTTTATTGCAAAAAACATCCAAAGTAATGTCCGAGAACTTGAAGGTGCCCTAAATAGAGTGGCGGCCTACTGCGAACTCCATAAAACACGAGCAACAATTGAATATACAAAACAAATACTCAAAGACATTCTTGAAAAGCCTCAACGAAAAACAATAAACATAGACGAAATCATTACCGCAGTAAGTTCGTATTACAATATCCCAAACATAGAACTAAAAGGAAAGTCGAGAAAAAAAGAGATTGTTCGCCCAAGACAAATAGCAATGTACCTCCTACGCAAAGAAAGTAGTATGTCTTTTCCTTCTATAGGTGACCATTTTAGCGGTAGAGACCACACAACTGCGATGCACGCCTGCGAAAAAATAGAACGGCTCATAGAACAAGATGAGGAACTCTCTCAAGAAATTAGTTTTTTACGTGAACGTATATATGCATGATGTGGGTAATATATGGATAAATGGAATATATAAGGGGATAACCCGTGTATATATATTTAAGTTATCCCAAACTATACATATATCTAAAAAAATATTCACAACTTACCCACATAAAAACAGATATTCTCCACACCTTTTCCAAACACTATATACCTATATGAAGCATTATTTTCAGCTTATGCACAGATTTTTCTCTTACTACTATAACGTATAACTATATTTATATTAGATTATGAAGTTTACGTGTACTCAAGAAAACCTTATACGAGGAGTATCCCACACAGCACCCATAGCTGGGAGAAATTCTCAACTTCCTATTTTGCAAAACATTCTATTACGAGTTGAAAATAATACATTATCATTAACTACGACGGACTTAGAGATTGGTATTATATCTAGAATTGGAGGAAAGATAGATGAAGAAGGAAGTTGTGTGATACCCGCTCGGCGTTTTATGGATTATATACAACAGCTACCAAAAACAAGCCCTGTGGTACTAGAGAAAAAAGAGGGTCGTTTATTCTTGACCGCAAAAGGCTTTAAGGCGCAGTTTTTATCAGGAGACCCTGATGAGTACCCGTTACTACCTGAGGGTGTAACTGAGGGCGTTGTGAAAGTTTCTGGAGCTATGTTCTGTAGTGCAATAAGTCAGACGGTATTTTCTGCGGCGAGGGAAGAGACGCGTCCTGAAATTAGGAGTGTGAGTATAGTGGTGAAGGATGGAGGTATTCATGTGGCAGCAACGGATAGTTTTCGGTTGGCGGAGTATATAGCAGTTCTGCAATCCTCGATTGATTTTTCATTATTACTTCCCTTAGCTTCCGCGCAGGAGGTGGTTCGATTATTTCATAACCAAGAAGAAATAGTTATTTCTTTGCATGATAATTATGTGTCTTTTGTGTCTGGGGATATACATGTAACCTCTCGTTTAGTTGATGGGGAATACCCAAAATATGAAGATATTATTCCAGTTGGACACACTACTCATATTCAAATAGAAAAAGACGAATTTCTGCGGGCATTAAAAACATTGTCTGTGTTTTTACCAAAAGAATCTAGGCGTGTTTCTCTCTCTATACGACCAAAGGATGGTGAGGTAACTGCTCGTGTCGCGGGTGGGGAAATGGGGCAGGGAGAAGTTGTTTTACCTATAGAGGGTGATGGGGATGATGTAGATGTGCTTATGAATATTCAGTATCTTATGGATGGTATAACGCATTTTTCAGGAAATATATGTGAAGGGTACTTTTTAGGACCCTATGACCCTGTTGTTTTTAAGAGACAAGGTAAGGAGGATGCGTATGTGTACGTAGTAATGCCTATTCAGGCGCAGTAAAAACTTTTTGTATGAAAATTCAATCCTTTTCTGCTCACCAATTTCGGAACTTCAAAGATATAAATCCAGTTGAGTTCCCGGAGGCGCCCTTGCTTGCTATATTAGCTCCAAATGCGAGTGGTAAAACAAACTTTTTAGAAGCGATTGTGGTTATGCTCCGGGGAAAGTCTTTTCGAGCTCAAATGAAAGATCTTGTGATGTGGGGGGAGGATAGTTTTGTAATTCGAGGTGATGTTGAGCATGCGGGCGAGAATTCTTTATTAGCTATTGAGTATAAAGCTCAATTAAAAAATCTACGTATAGAAGAGAATTCTATTCCTGTTTCTCCTGTTACTTTTTTTGGGCGGTACCCGTTTGTACTTTTTTTACCAGAAGATACCTTTTTGTTTAATCGAGGCCCTGCGGGGAGAAGGAATTTTATGAATACGTCGCTTGCAAGTTCACAAAAATATCTTGCGAATATTGTTCAGTATCACCGAGTGCTTAGGCAAAGGAATGCCGCACTTAAAACAGCACAATCAATTGATGATATTGCAGTATGGACACAACTTCTTGTTTTACATGCACAAGACGTGTGGGCTCATCGACAAGCGTTTATATCGTATTTAGGGGCGCGAGTTTCCGCAATTTATGAAGACCTTTTTTCTGAAAAGCTCGATATTTCCATATCGTTTATTCCTGGCGCTTCTCATGTTGAGTCTTTTCAGGAATTACTTTTTGATGCTTGGAAATATGAAAAAAGATATCGCTATACAATGTATGGGCCGCATAGGGATGATTTTGTTGCACATGTGAATGGAAAAGTAGCTGAGGATGCAATGTCTCGTGGACAGTTACGCGGGTTAGTTATTGCAATTAAAGTTGTTGCCTATGGCTATATAAAGCAACTTACAGGATATGACCCACTTCTGCTTTTTGACGAAGTATTAAGTGAGTTAGATGCTGTTCGGCAGAAGAATCTACTTGCTCATTTACCTGCTACGCAAACAATTCTCACATGTACGACTATCCCTGATGAAGTAAAAAAACGAAGCGATGTTTTTGTTTTAGATGTTCGTCCTCTTACTCAAATAAATTCATAATTTCTATGGCCCTAGAAGCTATTTCAAAACTGTTTACAAATAGGAAGAGCGTTCACGCAGATAGTTTTGATATCCAGCATGGAATAGAGCAGTTTCTCCAGCAAGAGCTACACTCAGAAAGAATTCATTGTAAGGTAAAAGGCGCTGCGGTGAACGTTGATGTTCGTGTAGGGACAACAGCGCTCGCTGAGGCTATTTTGATACGCGAGGGCGATGTAAGAAGGTATGTCACGACGCAGTTACAGTGTTCTCTTGGATTGATTCGGGTTATGCTTGAGATATAACACCTATGAGACGAGTTATTATCGACATCGAAACAGTTGGGAGGGACTTTGAGTTATTTGACGAAGTTTCAAAAAAAGATATTATTTCAAAAATTACTGCTGAAGAAGGAACAAGCGAATATCAAGAACAATTAGATAAACTAACGCAAGAATTGCAATTTTCTCCCCTTCTGGGCGAGGTGATTACAATTGGCGCGTATGACTTAGAAAAAGAAACTGGAGTTATTTCATTTCAATCGAAAGACATGGATATTCAGGAAACTACAGAGGGTAATATGGTGTATAAAGTACGAAGTGAAAAAAGCATGTTAGAGGCATTTTGGGGCGGGATTGTTGAATATGACGAGTGTATTACGTTCAATGGGAGAGGGTTCGATATTCCATATCTTATTGCGCGTTCTGGTGTGCAAAAAGTTCATGTAACAAGAGATTTAATGAGTAATAGATACAATAACCGCTCGTGGGGCGGAATGCTGCATATTGATTTATATGATCAGTTGAAATACTACGGGTCTGTTCAGCGAGCAGGCAGTTTACACCTATGGACGCAGGCTATGGGCATTGAGAGCCCTAAGGGTGGTGCTATAGAAGGAAAGGATGTTGCGAAGGCATTTGCGGACGGAAGAGCACGAGAAATAGCGCAGTATAATGCAAAAGACCTTATTGCAACGGCTGAGCTGTACAAGCGCTGGAAAGATTACATGCAACCGCGCTAAATTTTTCGTTATTGAATTGTAAACGTATGCCGCTCTGAATCTTTCGTGTTGCCTGTTTTGTCGTAGGCAACAGCATATATGGTGTATGTGCCAGGGCCGGGAGATGTATTCCATATGCCGTCGTACCGATTTGGAGGACTTGTTATTGGAGTAAGAACTCTTGCAGCGCGACTTGTGCCTGAAACATCCTCTTTCGTATACAGAATATCTACAAAATCAATTCCACTAGCGTCTGTTGCAGTAGTTTTAATAGTTAGGGGAAAGGCAGATTCTTTAATCGACGAATTATTTTCGGGGGTGTGCAGCTTAATTGCAGGAGCTGTGCTGTCTGGGTTGATGATGAATGTTCTGTGAGCTGTACCAATGAGGTTATTTTCTGTTATTGCTTGTATGACAAGCGTTTTTCTTCCAGTAAACGAGGA
The DNA here is from genome assembly GCA_027624555.1 of bacterium. Classification (GTDB taxonomy): domain Bacteria; phylum Patescibacteriota; class Andersenbacteria; order UBA10190; family UBA10190; genus HO2-45-11b. Next base: position 4,460 of record JAQBWN010000004.1, read on the forward strand.
AGGGAAAGAAAATGATGCTTCATATGAATCTCCTCCTGCTCGTTTTGCTATTTCTTGCCCATCAAGCAGAAAACGAACAGATTTAATATCCTTACTTGATTCTACTTCGGCGCGAATAGTCACGGGACTGTCTCGCAACACTGTTTCGTTAGGCGAACTAATACGTACTTTTGGAATTTCGTCTTCGCTCCCTATATTACAACTTGGAATTGGTAGTGATGTTGTGTATAGGGGTTCATTTGGATCATCCTTTTTCTCTAGATTGTGTTTTTCTATCCACGCCTTTACTGCGCCTTCCCAGTGAATATACTGCGGGTCTGCTTCTGCTTGAGCTACCGGCGCACCATTTGGTTCTGATTTTCTCACGTAAAAGAGAATATTGTGCAGCTCTTTAAACGTGCGCACTTCACCTGCATTAATTGGACAGTCAACAGTATACAGTGTCTGTGTTTCTGGAACCCATTTTCCTTTTACTTCTGGTAGCTTCCCATCAATCATGCCATTCGGGGAGGGTGTCACTGTTTCTGGTTTAGTGAATTGCTCTATTGGTGTTCCTTCTAGGGCTTTTCTCATAAAAGCATTCCAAATAGGAGCAGCAGAATGCGCTCCTGCAGAATTTCCGTTCATGGGGGAGTTATCGTTATTTCCCGTCCATACTCCCGTTACAAGCGATGGGGTGTAGCCAACCGTCCAACCGTCTCGGTAGTCTTGCGTGGTCCCTGTCTTAGCGGCTACGGGACGAATACCAAGTTGTAGGGCGCTCCCTGTACCAAATGCCAACGCTCGAGAGCTATTATCCGCGAGTACGCTTGTTAGAACCCGCGTAGTTTGAGGATCTAACGCTTCGGTGCCCTGTATAGGGTCTTTTTTGTCATCAAACAGTATTTCTTCACCATGTTCTACCCTAAGGATTGCCTTTACTGGTAGACGTGTGCCTTCATTTGCGAATACGCCATACGCACTTGTGATATCTAGGAGTCGAACCTCTCCACCTCCAAGAACGAGAGATAGTCCGTACCTGTCTGGATCTGAAAGTGTTTCAAGGCCCATCGCTTGTGCGAGGGTCGTAGTATTTTTTACGCCGGCGAGATAGAGCGTTTTTACAGCAGGGATATTATAGGAGTTTCCGAGAGCAATTCGCATTGAGACAGGGCCATGTTCTTTTAGGTCGTAGTTTTTTGGGGTATAATCCTGTCCAAAATTTGTGAGGGCATCTACAAGTATTGTTTCAGGGCGGTACCCTTTTTGAAACGCTGCCGCATATACAAACGGTTTAATAGATGAACCAGGGGAGCGCAGGCGAACTGAAACGTTTACGTTCCCATCGATTTCTTTATCGAAGTAATCGATAGAACCTACCATCGCAAGAATTTCTCCTGTTTTTGGGTTAATAGAGACAAGAGAAGCATTTTCTGCGCCACCTGTTTTTAGGCGGGCTTTATATGCCTTTAAGGTTTCTTCTGCAAGGAGTTGCAGGCGCATATCGAGCGATGTGATAATTTTTAGGCCACCTTGTTCTACGACTCTTTCTCCATATTCCTGATCAAGTAATTCTTTGATATAAAATACGAAGTGGGGAGCCTGGATGTTGTCTGAGGCTGGTTGAAATTGTAACTCCTCTTTTTTTGCCTTCTCTACTTCTTCTTTTGGTATCATTCCTAAAGTTCCCATTCGGTCAATAATGTATTCTTGGCGATTTTTTAAATCTTCTGTGTGGGATCCGTATGGGGAGTATCGAGTAGGTGCTTGCACGAGAGCTGCTAGAGTTGCCGCTTGGGCGATAGTGAGTTCTCTTGAGGATTTACCAAAAAATGTTTGTGCTGCTGCTTCTACTCCATACGATCTGCTCCCATATGGAATAGAGTTTAAGTACATCTCCAAAATTTCGTCTTTTGAAAATCGTTGCTCTAGCTCAATGGCCAGTACGGCTTCTTTTACTTTTCTCTGAATAGTCCTCTCCGGTGAAAGAATGGAGTTTTTGATAAGCTGTTGTGTGATAGTGGACCCACCCTGTGCTCGTTGGCCAGAGAGTGGCTTTAAAATAGTCCCGCGCAGGACGCCGCTTAGTGAGATACCGCTATGGTTGTAAAATTGGTCATCTTCTGCGGCAAGTGTTGCTTTTGCCATATACTGCGACATTTCTTGCAGTTTTACGTACGTGCGTTTGGCTTCTCCTATTTCATATAGAAGGTGTTTCCCTGTTGAGTCATATATTTTCGTGGATTCATTTACCGTTTCTCCTTGGATATTGCTTGGATCGGGTAAGTCTCTGCTCCACCACAATATGGTCCCTGCTCCAAACAGCAAAAAAATGCCGATTGCGGTCAAGATTTTGTAGATAGTCTTCCGTGTAGACAGTCCTCTAATAATCTTTGCACCAAAGTGATAATTCCTATGATATTGTCTGGTTGGCATAACGAAAGTATATCATGTATTGAGGTGTTGGTTATGTCAATATGCTTGTTGCCTGCGTTAACGGAGTTTATTTGGATTTACGAAAAATCCTTTTAAGTCTCTTCGTCCGAGAATCATGTCATATTTCATATGAGACCTATCAATAAGCGAAGCCTCCGTTGTAATACGCCTGGTTCGCAGAAGGAATGATAGTGCTACAATTGGCCGCGTTTGCTTTCCAAGAGCTCCCTGGATATCTTTATCTGCGAGTATTGGCTTATCAATTCCTAGTTTTCGTGCAATATTTTCATCAATTGCTGTTCTATAGGCTCCCGTATCAACTTTTGCAAGAATAGGGAATTGTTTTCCTTCGCGGTCAAAAACAATTATTTGCTCCTCTATAGCAAGTATACTGTGGCCGGAAATCTCTTCTATATCGTGTTCTAGTTCTTCATCGAATAAATTTTTTGCCAGTTGTATTTTTTTCTCTATGCTTTTTAATTTTAAACCTTCCACACGCTGTAATCGGGATTTGAGGGGCGCAAGGTTTGCAAATTGAATATCGAGTCCTGGCCTTGCGTTTACTTCCAAGATAAGGGGACCGTCTTCTCTGTCTATTGCGATATCTACCCCCACATAATTGAGCCCGCACGCAAGAGATGCTCTGCATGCCAAAAGAAGTATGTTGTCCCAATGGGGAATCTGAATTCCCGCAATAGGGAGGCGATTATGATGTAGTATGTCAATGCTTTGACTGTGCTGTACTGCCGTTGTGGTAATTCCTGTGGCAAGGTCTATTCCTACTCCAATTCCACCCATATGCAGATTTGCGCGGCCTCCAGATTCTTCTGTGGGTAGACGAAGCATGGCCATCACGGGCACCTGATTATAAACAATTACACGAATATCTGGGATTCCTTTTACTGAGTATGGCTTTAGGCTTGCATATATCATTACTCGTTGTTCAAAAAATGCAGTATCAGGCACATTTCCTTTTGAAAAGTTACCATCAAGGATGTCTAAGACGTGCCCGCGCAATTCCGGAATAAGTGCTTCGCTTTTATTCGCTTTTACCCAGTTGCCTTTCTTGTTTCTGCCAAAAATGACGATAATCCCGCCTCCGCCAGAAGACGAATTTGGCTTTAATACGAACGATGGCGGTAATTTTGCCCAGCGGAAGTTTTTCAATTCCGATTTTTTTCTAATTGTTGCAAAAAGCCTTGGCGTAGGGATACCATTTTTTTGGAGCACTTTTTTTGTGGCCAACTTGTTATTTGCAATTCGAATAGACTCACGAGAATTTGCCTTTGCAATATACTCGATCATACGCGCGTTCATACCTAAGATGTCTTTCCACTTTTTCATGGCTAAATATATCTCAAGAGCCTTTTGAACCGAATATACTCTGTAAGACGTAGCCCCGTCCATCTGCCGAGGAGGACGTTGATCGGAATAGCGAGTAAAACAATTTCTGGGTAGGATACAAAAAGTGTTCGAACGATTTGCCAGCTTACAATAAAGTAACATCCAATTGCAAGTGCGAGAGTCCAAGCAGTTACCGTGAGTGCTTTTTTTGCACCTGATTTAAATTGGAGTGCAATAAATTCTTCCGCAAGGAGAGTAAGGATTAATATCGGAAATATTGAAAAGGAAGCAAGTGCATTATTGTCTGTAGCTATTCCTAACCCAAACACAAGTAAAATTGCGAGGCTCACCCCAGTAAGAACAAGTGCCATTCTTGGGAGATACAGCAAGCGAAGCTTTCTCATGGCAAGGCGAGTTAGTGTGCCAGCAATGAGTATGCTCAAAAACACAACCAAACCATACGGAAGGCCCATAACTAAGAAGCTGAGCGTGGTCATCGCGGGGGTAACCAGACCAAATGCCTTCATGCCGATTACTTGGCGGGAGAATGAAAGGATAGTTGCGATGACGGGTAGCATAAGAATAAGAGAGACACTGTTTATAGGAACTCCTTTGTTAATAAGGTAATTTATCCCAAACGACATAAAATTTGTGGGGCCGATATCTTTGATTGTTCTCGCACTAAATTCACCTAAAATTCGATGATCTGCGGGCGAGGCAATAATTTTTTCTTTTGCTTCCTCGGCAGAAAGGGGTTCAAGAAGCGTTTCTAGTACGCTTGGTTTTGCAAGAAGGACATAGGTTGGACGTAATTGGTTAAATGCAAGCTGGGCGGAAGGCGCGAGTACTCCAAAGGGAGTGTCTGAAAGGATAATAACACCCGTGTTTTGCATGACTTGTTTCATGTGCTGTGCGATTTTCGATAAGACGTTTACTCCTACGCTGCCTGATGTCTGCATGATAATAATATTTGCACTTCGCACGGCGTCTCGGGCGTCCAAGAGCTGGTTAGTAAGGCTTTCTTCAATTACCGCTTCAGGCCCATTTACCTTTGCCCTTATAACATGTAGTAAAAGTTGTTCTCGAGCAGCTTGTTGCACCCGTTCTTCTATTTGGTCTTCTGGAAACGTATTGTCGATAACCAATACTGCTACGTGGCTAAAAATTCGAATCTGTGTGCTATCTTCTGTAACGTCTCCCGAATCCGTTATGAGTGAGAGGCGAACGGTGTATGTTCCCTCAGCTTTGTATGCATGTGTAACTACTTCCCCGGTAACTCTCGTTCCATCCCCAAAATTCCAAACCACATCTCGCAGCGCTGCACCTTCGGGAAGCTTTATTTCTCCTACGAAAAAATCGTTTGGTTTGTTTGTGAAGGATTGTGTCGCAATATCTCCTATGCGTATCGCCAAACTTTTTTCATTCTGTTCCTGTGCTGTTGCTGAATAGGAGGAAAGTACAAATAGTCCACTTATTGCGACAGATACGAGAATGCGATGAGGTATTTTCATAGTGATTGTGTTTCTACTGCGGATAAAGCTGCGGCGAGCGCATCTGCTGCATCATCTGGCTTAGGAATACTAGTTAAATGGAGTTGCTGCTTAATAGCATGTTGCATTTGTTCTTTTGAGGCGGCTCCGTATCCGGTGAGTCGGGATTTTATCTGCAATGGAGTAAGTGTTTGTACGGGTATGTTGTGTATTTGTAAGAGATACATAATAACTCCTCGTACATGGGCAGTAGTAATTGCAGTTTTTGCATTTGCTCCAAAAAATATTTGTTCTACTACCGCTGTATCTGGTCTATTTTCTCGTATAATTTGGGTAAGGTCTGCCGCCACACTCGCAAGGCGAATTTCCAGCGAGTCCGTTTTTGGGGTTGTGATGCAGCCACATCGTATAAATTGATGTTTCTGCGCAGTATTTATTACCCCATACCCTGTTCGGGCAATGCCCGGGTCCAACCCTAAAATGATCATAACTGTATTATATACCTAACAAGAACCCCATAAGTCAAGATTTCCAAATAACGAGGTATTACTGCTCATAATAACGTTTCCAGAGGCAGCGCAGCTAATTGCTGGTGAGGCGTGATGAAATATTGCATGTTCAACACTTCCGGCGCCAGTATTTTCAAATAGTATTCCATTCCAATTGCGGTTACGTTCATTTAATTCGTTGGAGATAAATTGAATAGGAGCGCGTTTCGTGCCTCTCGCATCCAGGTTGCCAAATATTTGTATGCCACCATATTCCGATACTGCTATTATGGTGCCAGGTTTTATTGTGAGAGTTGCGCCCGCATCTATAGTTACAACGGTATGAATCAAAATTATCCCATCTTCTGGTCCAACCGTTAGGGAGTTAGTAATATGTCTAGGTAATGATGTTCCTGTTGTGTAGGCGGGAGTGTGAAATGGGACGTCTGGTACATTTTTATTCGGAGCCAATCCTTGAACATAGTGAAAAGTTGGCGCAAACAAGAAAAGAGTAGCGATGCTAATTGGGAGAATTGATTTCATCTGTATTATAGGAAAGATACCACAGTCTCGTGCAAGTAGCTGTAGACATGAGAAGAATAAGTGTCGAGGAGAAGCGTCGTTATCATCTTGCGATGGAACCACGGCAACCCGAACTGGGCACAAACCCCACAAAAGCAATGTCTACAGTTATTTGAAAGAGAACCCTTTAATCTAGCGTGGATAAGGAAAATATGCAAGTATGAGTGGTATATGGCTATTGAGGAAGCGAAAACAAGCGTCGTTGCACCAGTTGCATCCGGAGAGGATGAAACGCTTGATTCTACGCTCAGGCCGAAGCTTTTAATGGATTTTACTGGCCAGTCTCATATTAAGAAGAGTCTTAACGTTTTTCTTGAGGCAGCAAATCAGCGGGGCGAGAGTCTTGAGCATGTATTACTTGCGGGCCCACCAGGGTTAGGAAAAACAAGTTTGGCGCATATTATTGCGCGAGAGTTAGCATCTAATATCCGTGTCACATCAGGGCCTATTCTTACTAAAGTAGCGGATTTAGCAGCCATTTTAACAAACTTACAAGAGGGTGATGTGTTGTTTATAGACGAGATTCATCGGTTGCATAAATCTATTGAAGAAGTGTTATATCCAGCAATGGAAAGTTATGTTCTGGATTTAGTAGTTGGGCAAGGGCCAGGAGCTAAAACACTTCGTATCGACCTGCCTCAGTTTACGCTCATTGGGGCGACCACTCGAGTTGGAATGTTAGGCGCTCCGCTTCGTGACCGTTTTGGGATGACATATCGCCTTGAGTTTTATGATATATCTGAGATGAAGACTATTTTATCTCGTTCGGCAGCCTTATTGGGCTTAGGGATAGAAGATGATGCGCTTGAGGAAATTGCTGAGCGTTGCCGCAGAACACCTAGAATTGGAAATCGGTTGCTCAAAAGAGTTCGAGACGTAGCGCAGGTTGGGAGGCATACGCGTATTACAACAGATATAGTTCAGCAGACACTGGCATTATTGAATATTGATCCGAAGGGGTTAGATACATCAGACCGGCTGGTATTGTCGACAATAATAAATACGTTTAATGGTGGCCCCGTTGGTTTGCAAACACTTGCGATGGTATGCGCAGAGGAGGACCAAACTATTGAAGATGTAATTGAGCCCTTTCTTATTCAATGTGGGTTTTTGGCACGAACGCCGCGCGGGAGGGAAGTTACGAATGCTGGGTATGATCACATGGGCAAATAGTATCACCGCATCAAGGATTATTTTTTTCGCTCTATGTATAGTAGAGCTGTCTTATTCGCGCCCATACAGTGCAATTGCATTTTTTCTTTTAGCTTGGGGTTTGGATGCTATTGATGGTCCTATTGCAAGGTATATGGGGCAGGAAAGTGCATTTGGATCTCAGCTTGATAAGACGATTGACCGCATTGTTCTTCTGGGATCTGTGGTTTTTTTGACTCGATATAATTACATCCCTCCCTTTGCAATATTTCTTTTTACAAAGGACATAGGTCTTGCTATGGCGCTTACGGCGAAGAAAAGGGGCGTTATATTTCCTTCTGCGGCCTGGAAGGGAAAACTCGCGAGTGTATTGCAGGGGTGTGCTATCTTATGGCTTTTTTTCGGGTTTCCGTTTCAGCAAGGCATTGTAGCTATAGTCGCAGTATTTGGAGCATTTGTAGCTGTTGATTATCTTCGGAGATTGTAAGTATTTTCTATGTTTTTCCTCTTTTTTGTCATAATAGCTCTTTGGGGAATAGCGCAGGACGGTAAAGCGCAGGATGTAATATATTCAGAGAATATTCATATTTCTGAATTTCTTCCGCAGCCAGCAGAGGGTGGAACGGCAGGAGAATTTATCGAGCTTCATAATACGTCTGAATTGAGCCAGGATATTTCTGGATGGATCCTTGACGATATTGAATCGGGAGGCAGTGCGCCCTATAGCATTCCTTCTGGGACTGTGCTTGAGAGTGATGATTATATGGCGCTTTATACGGTTTCGCCACATGTGTCGCTAAATGATGCGGGGGACCATGTTCGCCTTATTCGCCCAGACGGTGTTGTTCAGGACGATGTTGTGTATACAGAAAGCACCCGATCGTATTCGTATAATCGAACAGATAACGGATCCTACCTGAAAAGTCCTATACTTACCCCAAATGCTGCCAATGAGTTTCCCTCAACGCCAATGCCAGAGCCTACACAAACACCAACGCTAATTCCACAAGTATACTCACCAGATATTCATATTAACGAGTTCCTCTCTAATCCGAAGGGAGATGATGCTGTGGGGGAGTTTATAGAGCTTGTAAATGCTGGAAGCGAATCAGTCGATATTTCCGAATGGGTATTAGATGACGTTGGGGATGCCGGCAGTGCACCATTTAGTATTCCCGACGAAACTGTTATTCCTGGAAATGGGTTTGTATCTTTTTATAGGACACTTACAAAAATATCATTGAACAATGATAGTGATCACGTTCGATTGATTCGGCCAGATGCGGTTGTGCAGGACGATGTATCGTACACAGACACCAAGGAAGCACATTCGTATAACAGAACAGATGCAGAAAAATACGAAAAAAGTTCCACCCTGACACCTGGTGCTGCAAATATAATTACAAGTATAAGTACTCCAACTCCGAAACCGCAGGCCGATGAAGATGAAGAAAAAGAGAATGAAATACTGTATGATTTTTCTGATAAAATATTTATAAACGAATTTCTTCCTAATCCAAAAGGCGAGGATAGCGAATTGGAATTTATCGAAATAAAGAGCTTTGAAAAGAGAAATATTAATTTATTAGGGTATTTGCTTGATGATGGAGATGGGGGGAGCTTAGCATATAAGTTTACCAAAGAAGATATAATAGAATCTGGAAAAATTCTTGTATTATTTCGACCAAAAACAAAAATTTCTTTAAATAATGATGCTGACCAGGTGCGTCTTATAGACTCAAGGGGAAAAGTAATTTCAGAAGTTACATATGATGAAAAAGTAGTAGAGGGGCAGTCGTATAATAGAAACGTTGATGGTGTTTTTGAGTGGAGTGATGTTGTAACCCCGGGCAAAGAGAACACAATAAGTATTCAAGAAAAAGTTATGCCAACACCAAAGCCAAAGGTTACTAAAAAAGCGCCAGTGCGTAAAGTGAGCAGTGTTTCGCGGGTTCTTTCCGCGATTGCACCTACAGTGAGTATGTTGCCATGGCCGAGCATATCTCCCGATGCTGGGTTTATTTCTCGTAGTGTAGTATCTGTGGGTAATTCGGCAAATGACTTAACACTAAGGCAAGGGGTATTTGTCTTGTTTGGTATGAGTGTGGCGGGCATGCAGCTTATAAATGGCATTTCTTATAAGGAAAAAATCTGGCGAAAATAGAGGTGTCAGTGTACTGTTAACACCATGAAAAATGTAGTCATCTTGGGAGGAGGAAATGGAACATCCCGTCTTTTATCTGCATTATTGCCACTACTTCAAGATAAAACCATTAATTCTCTCTATGCGCTTGTTCATATGGCAGATGATGGTGGGTCGACTGGTCGGCTACGAGAACAATACGAAGTAGGCGCAATGGGCGATGTTACCAGGTGCTTACTAGCATTAAGCGGATTGAAGGGCGATGTGCGAGGCGATGAATTTTTGCGAGCACTTGAATATAGATTTGGTAATGGCGACTTTGCAGGGCACACGCTTCGAAACGCACTACTTGCTGCTCTTGAATTAACATCTGATCTTGATACTGCAATTGCTACGTTTGCTCGTGTTTTGCAAATCCCAAAATTTGCGGGAGTTATCCCTACAACGTTAAAGCCTCTTACACAAGAGGTTGTGCTGATGAAAAATGGGAAACGAACACTACTGGGAACTGGGCAACACTTTATATCTTGGAATGTGGATGTCCAGCAGGATCCAACGTGGAAACCGGAAGATGTACGCGTCCAGTTTGAAGATCAAGGCATAACGCTGAATCCTCGGGCAAAAGAAATATTAGATACTGCCACTCATATCATTATTGCCCCGGGGCACACATATGGGTCAATATTACCTACTCTTGCCTCACTTTCGCTTGGGAATGATAGTGCGCTGCAAGATTCCAAGGCGCATATTACGGCAGTTTTAACGCTGCTTACTACGCCGCTACACACCGTTGGCTGGTCTGGGGAGGATTTTGTACGAGTGTATGAGTCTTACTTGAAGCGACAAGTTAATATGGTTGTTGCAAACACTGGTCGCATAGATGTCGACTTAGTTTCTGGACAAGCGTGGGTAGATTTTTCTTCACCTGAACATTTGTACAAATTAGAACGTATAAATGTGGTTCGAAAAGTAGAAGTTTCTCAGCAGTCTCAAGATGCAGTTCCGCGCCCAGTGCTTGTGCACGACAGTAAAATTATGAGTACTTTATTTCGGACGTACCTTACAGGGAAGAAGTAATATATACTTAGGGGTGTATGGTATTTGACCCAGTACGTTCTGAAGCAGAGCAACATAAAGAGCTTGGTGCGCGGCTCTCGACTTTTTCGCAAGGTCAAGAAGAACGTCTTGCAGAGCATAAGGCACAGGAGCTCGGGCTTCCGTATATTAATTTGGTTGTATTTCCTATAGATTCCGACGTATTAGAGAGAGTTCCGAAGCAAGATTCTCTTCGTGCACAAGCAGTATTGTTTTATAAACAAGGAGGAGATGTTCGTGTTGGCGTTGTCGACCCTGCCTCTGCGGCAGTGCAGGAGTTTGCGAAGCAAATAGAAATTCTTGTTGGATATGCACCTCACCTGTATGTAGTATCAAAACGCAGTATTGCTGCAGCAATTGCTCGGTATAGAAGGGAAGTTGCAGAGAGTAAAAACCTACAGGGTGAATTAAAGATTAATCAGCAAGATGCGGACGCATTCTCTACTGAACTGAAAAATCTTGAAGAGTTAGGACTTCGTATTACCACAATGCCTCCTACGGAAATATTAAGTGCCATTGTGATAAGTGCTGTGAGACTCAGGGCATCTGATATCCATATTGAGCCGAAAGAAAAACAAGCTAGGCTTCGCTTTCGTATTGATGGCGTTCTGCAAGATTTAACCTCATTTGACCGAGAGGGGTGGGCACTCATTTTGTCTCGCGTAAAAGTGATGGCAAAACTAAAACTTAATGTTCGAGACGTTCCTCAGGATGGGAGCTTTGTGCTTCGTATTGGCGAGGAAACGTTTGATATGCGTCTTTCTACTTTACCAGGAGGGAACGGAGAAAATATTGTTATTCGTTTACTTGATAGAAGATCTGAGGCCGTGACTATTTCTGCTCTTGGAATGAAAATGCGCGACATAGATATTGTTACTGAAGAGTTAAAGCGCGTAAACGGCATGATTTTAATTACGGGCCCCACGGGTTCTGGAAAAACGACCACGCTGGCATCGTTTTTAAGGGAAGTGAATAATCCAGAGTTAAAAATTATTACTTTAGAAGATCCTATCGAATACCGCATTGCCGGAGTCGAACAAACGCAAGTAGATGCAGACGCGGGGTATAGTTTTGCAATCGGGCTTCGCTCAATTTTGCGTCAAGATCCAGATATGATTATGGTTGGTGAAATGAGAGATGTTGAAACTGCGGAAACTGCAGTGCACGCTGCGTTGACTGGTCATTTGGTATTTTCTACGCTGCACACAAATGATGCTGCCGGCGCAATTCCTCGCCTTATTGATATGGGAATTCGTCCATACGTATTGGCCCCTGCTTTAAACTTAGTAATTGCTCAGCGTCTTGTTCGTGTAGTTTGTACGTCATGCGCTCAATCCTACCAGCCAGACAAAGACACTCTTGAGCGAATAAAAATTGGTATGGTGGGCGTACGAGAAGATATCGTTACTCCGTCAGTGCTGGATGACCCTGCGCTCACGTTTATGCGAGCTGTGGGCTGCGCTACGTGCGGGAACACAGGATTTCATGGACGCTTGGGAGTATTTGAAATATTCGCTGTTCGGGATGAAATGAAAAATTTAGTGCTCGCTGGCGCTAGTAGTAAAGAAATTCAAACTCTTGCCCAGAAAGATGGTATGACAACAATCGCGCAAGATGCGTATTTAAAAGTAATTGCGAAAAAAACAACAATTGAAGAAGTGGAGCGCGTTTCGCAGGAATAATGTCATTCCGGCCCCCGAGCCGGAATCCACGTCCGTTCGTCGTATTTACGCGTGGATCCCGGGTCAAGCCCGGGATGACAACGCTAGCGGAATAATGCTTTGCATTTTTATAATTGCCCTTTTTTCTGCTTCTTCAAGCGACGGAGCATCTATTGGAACAACGAGTAGTTTATTTTCTTTACGAGCGCCTAGGTTTTCTTGAATCTCTTTCGTCTTTTTTCCGAGGCCTCTTCCTAGTGAGATATACAATGTGTATTGTTTTGCATTGTCTTCATACAATATAGACGCTGCATTATACCCAGATATATTATTTGTAAGCTCTTGCATTACAAGCGGAATATGGTCGTGCCGTGCTCCGCTTTCTGTGAAATCTAATTCGCGCAGTATGCTCCAAAAAAATCGTCCGTGCTCGTCGTGGCGAAGCCGAGCGTACGTTCTTCCTGCAAGTTTTAACAAGAATAAGGGCTTTGTTTTAATAAGCTGTTGAATAACAATTTCTGTGCGTGCTTTCATACCCATTAATTCTGCCGCTACTTGGAATGCATGAGGATTGGTTGATGGTTTTTGAAACGACTGCGTAGCTCCTATAATGCCTGCGTAGAGCGCAGTTGCGATATCCGCATCTATGTCTTCTGTATTAAGCGCAGTTATAAGTTCATAGGTAATTTCTGCAATAGACGAAGCGGTAATATCTACTATGTTCACCGTTCCAAAATGTTCATTTGTGGGCTTGTGGTCAATATTTATTATTGGGGTGTTGTAGAAAAAATCTGCATGATTTGTAAATAGCGGGCCAAGGTCTGCAAGGTCGGACGCTCCAAAGAGAACAATGGCATCGTACGGCATTTGGCGAATATGTGTTTCGATTAAATCTGCGGTTGCTTCTATGCCCTCATTAAGCACAAGCTGTACTCTCATACCGCCTTTTAAGTGTTCTTGTTTTATGTCCGATATGGCCGCAATTCCGGCAATGTCGATGATGATGCTTGGTTTTGTCTGCGGATTCATGAGCACCTGCGAAGATCCGGGCAAAAATTGCAGTTCTTGAGGAACGTGTGAAGGGCTTACGCAGTGAACTTCTTTGTTTTCAATTTTTGTAAGTGCTAACGATAACGCAATCATGGAAGAAAAGGAGTCAACCGACGTTTTTTCTGGAACAAGTAATAAAATACTTGAGGCTCTTGTGAGCACTGCTACTGCTTGTTGGACTTCAGGTAAACTCATAGGAAATCTTATTATCCTATCTTGATTACAATATAAAAGAAACAGTGAACATGTGGAGAACTGGTTGTCATGCCGGGGATGACGCAAGTGGGCACGCGATACTTTTATCTATATGATACATATATGCATAAAAATCCTCTTATAGCTGAGCACAACGTGGCTAATCTCGAAAAGCTATCAGAACTTGCGTCAAATTTTGCCTCAGAACTACAAACAGGCGACGTAGTGTTTCTTTCTGGTCAGTTAGGTGCGGGTAAGACTACGTTTACGCAAAGTTTGGGCAAGGCTCTTGGCGTGCAAGATGCTATTACATCTCCAACATTTACACTAGTCGGCGAATATCAAGCGAAAAATAGTTTTGATATTACGTCGCTTGTCCATATCGACCTATATCGCACTGGTGATCAATCAAATGCTCAACCGTTATCACTGAACAACAATTATATTCATGAATTAGTAAGTAGCGCAAAAGAACAAAAAGCAGTTGTTGTTATTGAGTGGGGGGAGTTGCTTGGGCAAAAAATAAAAAATCGCACGTGGCATATTGATTTTAAGCAAGGAGCAGTTGAAAGCGAACGGATAGTGACGATTGCGCGCAACGTGTAGTCGCGTTCCCCTCTACCCATATGGGGGAGAGGGCAGGTGAGGCGGCATGCTGTATGTTCCCCTCTTTTTATTGACAAAATCAGCAGAAAGAACAGTATTGTTTGTATGGATGTTCTTTCCAATTAAGTAGTTGGGAAGCCTCACGAAAAAAATCAGATGAAGGAGAAGAGTCATGGAAACTTCTGTAGGAACAGGCAGTATCACAATTGGTCGATTTGCCAGCAAGAAAGCTTTACTGGCAGTAATCAAACAAAGCAGTACTTGTCGCGCAACCCCGTTTGCACTGTCGATGATAGAAGACAATGCCTTCAAGGTCTCTTCGGAAGAGAAAACGCTTCGGATAGACCGGTGTGATGCGTTGCATCTGATTCAGCCACGCGTGTTGCTGAAAGTTAGCGTTTTGTTGCAATCTTTAAGAAACCGTCAGGGGTTATGCCCAGCAGAACTTGGTGTATGCCTCTGCTTGGAGTTAGGCGGTCTTGAGGAAGACGAAACGTTGTATGTTGCAATGGAAACTATTCTCAACTCTAACAATGAACCATGTATTTTTAAGGTAAGTTTAATAAATGGAAAGATCACACTTAATGCGTACTGCGCTTGGAATGACTTGTTATTACCGGTCAATGCACAAATCGTATACGTGGTTCCCCAACAGTAACAAAAAGGCCCAGTCGTTCGTTTTGAACGACTAGGGCTTCTTTTTTTTATGGCGTACACTTTATATATGGCAAAGAAGACAAAACTGGCTATTATAGACGCACATGCGCTTATACATCGGGCGTATCATGCGCTGCCGCCAATGAGTACGGATGATGGGACTCCTACGAATGCAGTTTACGGATTTACGACCATGTTGCTGAAAATGATAGCAACGGTAAAGCCGACGCATGTGGTAGCTGCGTTTGATATGAAGGGGCCAACGTTTCGTCATGAAGAGTATGCAGACTACAAAGCACACCGAAAGACACTGGATGATGATTTGATTGTTCAGTTTGATATTGTTCGCGACGTAGTGCGAGCATTTTCTATCCCTATATATGAAAAAAAGGGGTTTGAGGCAGATGACTTAATTGGAACACTTGTTTGTACTCTACAAAACGACATATCTATAGTTGTGGTAACTGGTGATATGGATACTTTACAGCTTGTGACAGATACAACGTCAGTATTTACGCTCAAAAAAGGTATGTCAGACACTATTTTGTATACACCAGAGCTGGTGTACGAAAAGTATGGGTTTGAACCAAAATATGTACCCGATTATAAAGGTTTGGCGGGGGACCCTTCTGATAATATTAAGGGTGTAGCAGGTATTGGTGCGAAAACAGCGAAAGACTTGGTAAACAAATACGGTAATCTGGAATCAATTATAGAACACAAAGACGAATTATCTCCTCGCGTGCAGCGATTATTATTGGGCCATGAAGAAGATGCATTTTTTAGCAGAAAACTCGCAACCATTAACCAAGACGTAGACGTAGAAATTAAGCTTGAAGATGCACTTTTCGAGGCGTATGACGAAAAAACGGTCCGAGAACTATTCCAAAAACTTGGGTTTCGCAGCCTTGTAAGTAGACTTCCGGAAAGTGAGCTGGGGTTTCAGCCCACTCTTACAACACAAGAAGGGCAAGAAATTGTATTGCCCGAGGGTTATCATCTTGTTGTAACTGAGCAAGAACGGCTGGAGGTTCAACAAAAAATGAAAAAAGCAGAAATAGTCGCTTTTGATACGGAAACAGACGGTCTGGGGGGAAGAGTAAGCCCGATTATTGGTATGAGCTTTGCAATTCGTGCGGATAATAAGATACAGGCTTGGTATGTGCCTATTAATTCTAAGACAGTTACGCTTTGGAAAGCTTTTTTTGAGGACGAAAATGTTAAAAAAACCGGCCACAACATTAAATATGACATGGAAGTTTTGGCTCAATCGGAGATTCATCTAAAAGGCGTGGTGTTTGATAGCATGCTTGCGAGCTATTTATTAAAGCCCGGGACTCGCAGTTATGGCATGGATTATCTTGCCGAAGTTTATTTGGGATACACGCCTATCCCTATTACTGATCTTATTGGCAGTGGTAAAAACCAAAAAAGCATGAGGGACGTCCCTATAACAGAGCTCGCGCGGTATGCATGTGAAGATGCGGATGTGTCTCTTCGATTATACGATTATTTTTTACCAAAGTTAGAAGAAGAAAAACTCTTGCATGTTTTACGAGACATCGAGCTACCGCTTCTTGATGCACTTGTGCATATGGAGATGACGGGTGTTGCGCTTGATGAAACAGTATTGCAAAAATTGGACAGTAAAGTTGTTCAACGAATTTCTGAGCTCGAGATAGAAATTTGGGCAGCTGCGGGCGAGCAGTTTAATATTAAATCTCCAAAACAGTTGCGAGTTATTTTGTTTGAGAAGTTACTTTTACCAACTACTGCTGTTAAGAAAACGCAATCTGGGTATTCTACTGCGGCGCGTGAACTGGATATGTTAAGCGGTATGCACCCTATTATCGACTTAATATCAGAATATCGTGAGGTGACGAAGCTCAAAAGTACGTATATAGACACACTGCCAAAGTTAGTAGACCCTAAAACAAAACGAATTTATGCGTCGTTTAACCAAACAATAGCCGCAACGGGGCGCCTTTCTTCTACAAACCCTAATCTGCAAAATATCCCTGTACGCACTTCGTTGGGTCAAGAAATTCGGCAAGCATTTGTGGCTAAGAGTGGTTTTATTCTTGTGCAGGCAGATTATTCTCAGCTGGAACTCCGAATTGCGGCTCATATGGCGCAAGACGCAAAAATGCTGGAGGCGTTTAGTTCTGGCCAAGATATCCACAGAGCAACTGCAGCTTCTGTTTTTGGGATAGAATTAGACGCGGTTACTGATGATATGCGCAGACAAGCAAAAACATTGAATTTTGGAGTGTTATACGGAATGGGAGCACAAAGCTTTGCTCGTGCGGCAGATGTGAGTGTGGAAGAAGCACGGTCATTTATTGACAGGTACAAACTAGAATATCGCGGAATTGAGGAACTTACGCAACAAACGATTTTACATGCACAAGAATACGGGTTTGTGGCAACAATGTTTGGTCGTAAACGCTACGTGCCGGAGTTGAATTCTAATAATCCTGCCATTCGCGCAGCTACAGAGCGTATGGCATTTAATTTTCCTATTCAAGGCACAGAGGCAGATATTTTGAAAAAAGCCATGATACAGCTGTATGCCACGATGCAGGAATCATACAAAACAAGCGCAATCGTATTAACTGTTCATGATGAATTAGTGTGCGAAGTTCCGACGGAAGACGCGAAAGAATTTGCTGTTATGATGAAACGCATTATGGAAAGCATTATAGTGCTTGATGCAAAACTTATTGTAGACGTTGGTATAGGCCCAAACTGGAATGATGTATACTGATACAGATTATGGAGAAACTTATTTTTCGTTCACCAGAACATGCCGCGGAATTTACGAAGCATGTTGAACATAGAATTAATCAAGAGCGAAAGCCGGATATATCAAACCCCAAAGAAATAGTCTCTCAGGAATTAGCAAAGCAATTCGAAATAGAGGGGCACGGTGTGTCATTGCTTTCGCATCCATGGGAGCATACCAAAGAAGAACACGCGGAAGTGCAACAATTGGTGAATGTATCGTTTATGCATGGCCTAACGTCTGCCATTGCCCAAGCAGAAAAAAGTACGTCGTTCCCTCGAAACATTGATTTGCTCCATGATTTATTAACGGGAGAAATGTATGATGCAATACTTCGTTCTCGTATAATCGTGCAGCGCATGCCAGTTTGGATATATTTTGCTATTTCTGTATTTTTTACACTCTTACTGACCGCTATTTTTTTATTTATATTTTTAGTATGACTCCTTTGTTTTTTGTGATTAGTATTCTTCTTACAGTGGCAGCTGTTGGGGTTTTGATTATATTTTTTTTCATAGCTCTGAGGCAAAAAGCGCGCATGGCTCGATCGTTAGATGTTCAAATGCTTCAGGTGCTTTTACCAAAAGATTTAGAAACGCAGGAGCGTGAAGAGGGTATAGGGGAATCAATTAAAGAGCGTATTGCAGTGGCCGAACAATTCCTTTCAACACTTGTTGCGGTGCGTAGCACTGTGTTCGAACGGTTTATGTATGGCCCTCCTGTTTTAGTATTTGAAATTGTGGCTCGTCCAAATGGAGGAATTGTATTTTATGCGGGGACGGAACGAAAATATATCGATCATTTAGAAAAGCAAATATATGCACACTATCCGGAAGCGGAAGTTACTGTTGCCAAGGAATATACGACATTTCATGAACAGGACACTATCTTAGTTGCAGCGCTCGCACTGCGAAAAAAGAATTATTTGCCAATAGCTACATATAAAGAATTGGAAGTGGACCCAATGCAAGCGCTTACTGGCGCACTTGCAAAAATTCAGGATACAGATGCAGCAATGATTCAGTATGTATTTTGCGTAGCATCTAAGAAAGAGCAACGACGCGCCCAAGTTGCTGCGTCTCGTACTATCAAAGGAAAGCAGGCGGATATTGCTTCTTCGTCATTTTCAATGAGCACGCTTCGATCTGCTCTTGTAACTTCTCAAGCAGATAGAGACAGGAAAGAGCAACGTGCTAGTCAAATTACTCCTCGAATGCAACAACGCGTAGATTTGGTTGAAGCAAAAATGGCAGAGCAGCAATTTTTGGTAAATATACGGGTTGTAGTTGCTGTGCACGACTCAACAGACGCAGAACGTGTATTTCAAGCCATTATTTCCTCGTTTGCGCAATACGATTTACCAGACTTGAATCAGCTGCGCGTGCGTGTCCCTCCCAATAAAAAAAAGTTTCTTGAACAAATGATTTTTCGGGTACCAAATACACAGAAAGCTTCCGTGCTCAGCACTACAGAACTTGCCTCGCTATATCATTTCCCGTTGCCTACCACTGCAACGCCAAACATTATATGGCGTGGCGCAAAAGCTGCACCGGCACCGGGCGGTATTCCAACGAGCGGAGTGTTGCTTGGAAATAATATATACAGAGGTATAGAGACTCCGGTGTATTTAGCAGAATCTGACAGGCGCAGGCATTTGTATTTAATAGGGCAAACGGGCACAGGGAAAACGACGATGTTTTTGAATATGATTGTTCAGGATATTCAGGCCGGGCACGGTGTTGGAGTTATTGACCCTCACGGAGATTTAATTGAAGAAATACTCCAGCATATTCCTCAAGAACGAGCAAAGGATGTTGTGCTGTTTGACCCGAGAGACAAAGATATGCCACTTGGGTTTAATATCCTTGAGGCAAAAGACTCGAATCAGAAAGACTTAATCGTAAATGAGGTGGTGCAAATATTACAAAAACTGGCAGCCAGGCTTAATCCGGAATCTATTGGGCCGATGTTTGAGCATTATTTGCGAAATGCGTTGCTGGCACTCGTTGAGGACGAGAACTCAACGCTCCTTGATGTGCCTCGAATGTTAGTGGACGAAAAGTTCCGGAATGCAATCATTGCAAAAAATACCAACCCAACCGTGTTGCAGTTTTGGCAGCAGGAGTTTGCGCAGTCTCAACGGGGGCAAATGTCTGCAGATATGTTGAGTTATGTTATTAGCAAGCTCGGGCGCTTTATCAGTAACGAGACGGTGCGCAATATTATTGGGCAAGCAAAGTCTTCATTTGATGTTCGGGAAGTTATGGATAACCAAAAAATTCTCTTGTGTAATTTATCAAAGGGGCAGTTAGGAGATATTAATTCTGACCTTTTGGGGTTTGTGTTAGTTTCAAAAATTCAAATTGCGGCTCTTGGCAGAGCGAATATGCCCGAACACCAAAGAAAAGATTTTTATTTGTATCTTGATGAGTTTCAAAACTTTACTACAGACAGTATCGCGACTATTTTGTCTGAGGCACGCAAATACAAATTGAATCTTAACCTTACGCATCAATTTATAAAGCAATTAGATGATCCTATTCGAGATGCAGTATTTGGAAACGTGGGCACTATACTCTCATATCGTATTGGAGTGGAAGACGGCGAGTTCATGGAGAAGCAGTTTGCTCCAGTGTTTACGCAGTATGATTTGGTAAATTTGCACCGGTTTACTGCAGTTATTCGTTTGCTTGCAAACGGTACTCCAGAGCGTTCGTTTAGCCTCTCTGGTGCTATGCCGCCACAGCACGGAAATCCAGAAGTGGCAGATGTAGTGAGGGCAAATTCTAGGCGCGAATATGGACGTTCAAAAAACGCCGTTGAAATGGATATATTGGGGAGGTTTCAAACTAAGCCGGTTATAAATACAGATCAAAAACCTAATAACGATTATCATTCAGAATCTCTTTTTGATATTGGGTAATACATTGCGGTATGATGAAGCGGTATCTAATTATTAATTCATGTATCCCATGTTTTCTCGTATAAAGTCTTTCGCACTCGCACACACAAATTGGACTATAGTGGCGGTCTTTGTTTTTTTACTTGTTATTCTCACGAGCGTGTACATGTGGCTTGCTCCAAATAATTCAGTTCGAAGGTATGTTTCAGAATCGATATTCGGCCAGCTTCCAATAGGGGGAATTCGGCCAGCAGGTGAGTTTACTATTCCTACCCCTCAAGTTAATCGGGAAACGAGCGGCCTTTCTGGCATGCCGTGCGCACATCCAAACAGACGCCCGATAGGTGTAATGCTTGCTGGGGACCCTATTAACCGGCCTATGTCTGGTTTTTCGAAGGCAGATATGGTGTTTGAGCTTCCTGTGCTTGTGAGTAACGTTACGCGCCTTACAGGGGTGTATCAGTGTGGAGAGCCGACGGACATTGGGTCTGTTCGCTCAGTGCGACATGACTATCTTTTTCTGCTAGAAGGAATTGATGGAATTATGGCTCATTGGGGAGGCAGTTATCATGCATTAAACCGTATTGCGGCAGGAGAATTCCAGTCTATCAGCGCCTTGACTAATCCGCACAATGCGTTTTTCCGTAAAAACCATCTTCCGGCACCGTATAACGGTTTTACTACTTATGAGCGTTTATGGAATGCTGTAGAAAAACTTGGGATTAGAACAACAACAACATTCAAAGGATATAATTTTAAAGATGATGTTGCTCTGAGTGAAAGAATTGCAGGGGGGACGTTAGATATTGCGTGGCCTGGGGCATTCAGAGTGAGCTACGAATACAATAAGGATACAAACAGGTATCAGCGGTATTGGGCAGGGGTGAAGCAGATTGATGCAGAAGATAAACAAGTAGTTGCACCAAGTGCAATTGCCGTTATGAGAGCAACAAATACCTACGCAGATGGCGAGGGAGGGTATAACGAAATGGCTATTGAAGGAAAAGGGGATTTAACGGTGTATCAGGATGGTAAGGCTATTGTAGGCACATGGACAAAAAATGAATTAGAAAAGAAAGACCCTATTCACTTCTTGAACGATAAGGGGGAGCCGATAGTATTTACCAAGGGGCAGGTGTGGGTTATGGCGGTAGACCCTGCAATTGCGGTCAATTGGCAAGCAAAATGATCGAATATATCTTTGGGGACGATACATTTACGGCGCGAAAAAAAATTCATGAGCAAGCACGAAGTAACTCCGCTGCTATTCGCTTTGTAGATAAAGAGAATATACAAAGCGATTCACTCGAAGATATATTTAACTTTGCAAAAGGGTCTCTTTTTGGCAACGTATTGCTTGTTATTGAAGATCCATCCTTATTCCCAGAAGATGTACGTGAACGTATTCTTGAGTATTGCGAGAAAACAAAAACGGGAAATATTATTTTATGGGACAAGGGCGTAGATAAACGTCTTACGTTTTATAAAAAAATAAAACAACTCGTATCTTCTCAGGAGTTGCAGCAACCAAAGTCTGAAGACGCAATGACTGCATGGATTATGAAATACGCGCCCGAGATTTCTCGAGATGTTTCTAGGGAGGTGGTTTCTAGGATCGGCTTTGATGTTTGGGCAGGTGCCAATGAAGCTGACAAGTTACGGGCTCTGCCGCATGCCGTACAAGTGTCAGACATTATAGAGTTTGTGGCGCAGAGAGATACTGCGTTTGCCACGGCATTTCCACTACTAGATGCAATTGTTCGTAAGCAACAAGTCCTTGCCATACGTTTACTTACGGAAATGTTGGATGACGGTGCGTCTGAACGATTTATTCTCGCAATGCTCGCATATCAGTTTCGTCTTTTTTTGGCGGTGAGAATGGGGAAGGATTCCGGGCAGGCAGTAGAAAGTATCCATCAAAAAACAGGATTTCACCCCATTGCTATTCAGAAAGCGATGCAGGGGGCAAGTAGGCTTTCCGTTGCTACAATAAGCGAAATAATGAGTAGAATATCCATGGTTGAAAAATCTCTCATTACAACAACAATGGACCCTCGGTCCATTGTTACGATGCTAATAGTTGGTCTTTGCCGTTAAGAGAGAGCTAATATTGCTTTTCGGAGACGGGATTTTTTGCGAGCCGCTTTGTTTGGATGAATAATGTTGCGCCTCGCTGCTTTATCTATAACACTTTCTGCTTTTGTAAGCTCCGCTAGAGCTGCTTTACTATCTTTGGCAACGAGCGCTTCTCGAATAGCTTTCATGGCAACTCGTATTTTTTGACGCCAAACGTCATTTACGACACGTCGCCTGGCGCTGGTTCTGAGTGCTTTTTTTCCTGCATCTAGCTGTGGCATAAAAAGAAGTATCGCAAAGGTAGGGGGGAATGTCAATAGTTTAGCTTCGTTAGCTTATAGCTGCATTAGCTTCGTTAGCTTGCGTCGCGTCGTTCCCCTCTACCCATATGGGGGAGAGGGACTAGCCCGCTGGCAGGGGTGAGGGCTGGCGTCGCATTGTAGTCTGCCCTCCAGCCGTCGCTAAAGCTATGGCCGGCAAAGCATCCGCCCAATTGCCTTGCCCACCGAAGCTCTTTGAGCGAAGGTGGGGGAGAAGGGAGCCCTAACTCAGAAATATTTTCTTAGCTTTAATAGTCTTTTCGCTATTTTCTCTCATCCCAATCCCAAACAGCTTTTTATGCTCATCCATTAGCGCAATTGGCGTGTTTATTGGAGCATTTTCTTTACACTCCACTTCCCTGCCATTTTTTAATTTTGCGACGTTGTCTTTAGAGAATGGTATAGATTTTATATGTTGTACGAGCTGTTCCAGCGGAATAATTGCAGAAAAAAGGTCTTTTGGAAGGTCTTTTATAAAATATGAATTTTCTATACTAAATAGTCCAATTGCGGTACGCGCAAGCGCAGAGCAGTATGCACCAGTGCCAAGCGTGCCCCCAATGTCGCGTGCAATAGATCTAATGTATGTTCCAGTGCTGCACTTTACCGAAATAGTCAGATTTGGATATTCGTAGCTCTCAAGCGTTATTTCGTGAATTGTTATAGGTCGAGGTTTTTTGAGCACCGTCTTCCCTGCTCGCGCTAAGTCATACATTTTCTGACCCTGTATTTTTATCGCAGCATAATCCGGCGGGATTTGGGATGTCTGGGCTTTGATTTGGTTGAGTGCGGCGAGGATTTCCGGCCTCCTCAACGCCTGGTGTTTCGCCGTTAACACCAGGCGTTTTCCCGGCCGGATTACGCCCGTGCTGTCATCCGTATCACTCGTAGCTCCAAGCGTGAGAGTTGCCCTATATGTCTTTGGTAGTAAGTGCAGCTCATCTTGTAGTCGCGTAGCGTTCCCAAGTAATACAATGAGCACTCCCGTTGCAAATGGATCCAAAGTCCCGCTGTGACCTAATTTTGTATTGCGCGGCAGGCCAGATTTTAGCCGTCTAATAACATCAAACGACGTCATTCCGGCTTCTTTGTTGATTAAAAGCGCTCCATTCATTAATATACAGGATATGACAAAATCAGCACTTATAACAGGAATAACAGGTCAAGACGGTTCCTATCTTACTGAGGTTCTTTTAGAGAAGGGCTACACTGTCCATGGCCTTGTCCAGCGAAGCGCCAATTATCAATATGAGAATATTGAGCATCTATTGCCAGATATCCATGTAATTACTGGTGACTTAGCAGACTTTTCTTCATTAGTACGTGCAGTAAAACAATCAGCGCCCGATGAAATTTATAACTTAGCTGCACAGTCATTCGTTAAAGCAAGCTGGGATATTCCGGAGCTTACGGGTGATATTACTGGAGTTGGAGTATGCCGCATGCTAGAGGCAATGCATCTGGAAGCTCCTGAGGCAAGATTTTATCAGGCAAGTAGTAGTGAGATGTTTGGGAAAGTGTTAGAAACTCCTCAAAATGAGAACACTCCGTTTTATCCAAGAAGTCCGTACGGAGTATCAAAGGCGTATGGCCACTATGCTACAGTAAATTACCGAGAAAGCTTTAATTTGTATGCTTGTTCTGGAATTCTGTTTAATCATGAATCTCCTCGCCGTGGCAGAGAGTTTGTAACACGCAAAATCGCTATTGGAGTGTCTCGTATTAAGAAAGGCCTAGATACACAACTTAAGATGGGAAATATAGATGCAAAAAGAGACTGGGGATTTGCAGGAGATTACGTTGTTGCGATGTGGAAAATGTTGCAACAAGAAACACCAGAAGATTTTGTTGTTGGAACAGGGGAAACACACAGTGTGAAAGAGTTTCTTGAATTGGCCTTTGGTCACGTTGGCTTAAATTGGCAAGATTATGTTGTTGAAGATAGCGAGTTCATGAGACCCACAGAAGTAGATTTATTACTTTCAGACCCATCAAAGGCAAAAGAAAAGCTCGACTGGACTCCAAAGGTATCGTTCCCTGATTTGGTTGCTATGATGGTTGATTCTGAGATGAAGGCATAACATGACTGAGCGGTCAGTCATTATTACTGGAGGGCTTGGGTTCGTAGGCAGGCATCTTATTCGTGAGTTGCAGAGCCAAGCTTCATTTTCTCGCATTATCATTTTAGATAGATCGATTGAAAATCTGCCACTAGGAGTTGAGGGGCATGCGGTAGATATTACGAATTCAGAAACATACGCAGACATTTTACGCGATACTAAACCTGATTGGATTATTCATTTGGCTGCAGTTAGCTCAGTTGGATTTTCTTTGTCACACGAAGATATTACAAGAACAGTAAATGTGTTCGCCACAGAAGAACTCATAAAACAGACGATAGTGTTAGTCCCTACTGTAAAATTTTTAGTAATTAGCAGTGCAGATATTTATGGCGTTGCTCGGTCAGCGCCCATTGTTGAGCTTCCCCTTTCGGAAGCCAACCCAACAAATCCATACGGCAAAAGTAAGCTTGAAATGGAGCAGATTATAGAGCGAGACTATAATTCGTATTGCATTCGTGCTCGCCCATTCCCCCATATTGGCCCTGGGCAAAACACGGGGTTTGTAACTGCGGATTTTGCATCGCAAATTGTTGCTATTGAAAACGGAAAGCAACCGGCAGAAATACTAGTAGGAAATTTAGATGCAAAACGTGACTTCACGGATGTTCGCGATGTGGTGCGTGCGTATAGATTACTTATAGAAAAGGGCGAGCTGGGCGAGGTGTATCATGTCGCAAGCTCCCGGGCGTATAGCATTCAATTTATTTTAGATTCACTGATAGCGTTAAGTAGCTCGGAAATTCACATAAAACACGATGAATCTCGCATGAGGCCGTCCGACACTCCCGTATTAATTGGCGACATTCAAAAAATAATAGCTGCAACTGGTTGGAAACCAGAAATTTCATTAGAAACATCACTCAAAGACATTCTAGAAGATTGGCGAAGTAGGGTTTAAGTACGTCTGCGTCACTCCGGCCCCCGAGCCGGAATCCATGTCGACCTGGATTCCGGGTCAAGCCCGGGATGACAATTATTCTTCTCTATACAGCGCGTAATTTCCGTATTTAGTTACTAGTTCCCACGTAGGGCGGATTATAAGCCCTGGGACCAGGGCGTGTTCTTGAGGGCCTACAAAAATATATTTTGGTTTCATGTTTGCAACCGTATTTCCTGTTCCTGCAAAATAATCTTTTATATCTTGTTCCCTGTCCCATGGCAGGCCTCCATGGCTCCAAATATGTGCGGCATACCCTAAGAAAATAGTTCTTCCTGCTAATACTATGGGTGAATTGTGCCCAGGGGCAGTAAGTATGGGTATTGAAGCCGGAACTAAAGCTTTTATATTTTTTGCTATAACAATTCCTTCTGTATCCCACTCTTGCCATGCACGTGCTGTTGGCATTGCCAATTTATATACATCGAGGAAACCCGCAAAAATATGAATATATAGTAGTGCAAAGACTGTTATTCGAAGTATTGCTGAATGATGTTTTTTGATAATAGTACTAAAGCACCAGGACACTATTGGAAGAATAAAAATAAACCAAAATACAAATAATTTAAAATTGTCCCATGCCCAGGGTGCGAACAAGAACGTGTTTGCAAGTATAAATAAAAACGTACCGGCAAGCGCAATTGCTTTGGCTGGTTTTGGGGCATGTAAAAACAATCCAGTAATACTTATTGGGATAAAAGCACCGGTGTTTTGGATCCAGTAGAGAATAATGTTTTTATCACCGGCCATCCAATATGGACTAAAGCGGAAAAAGGATCCAGACGCCGCACTCCCCTTTGCGTAGAACATAAGTTCTGGTATTCCAAGCGCTAATGCGGGAATAAAGAATTGCACCCAAAGTTTTTTTACAGGGTATGTAATTATCATTGCAATTACGGCTGTTGCAAGCGCAATGCATGCGTGCGCATGAAATAATGGAAGCATCCCTGCCAGTACCCCCGCAAGTATAGCTGCATGTTTTTTTTTCATGTTTTTTGGATGTAGCAAGATAATAACGGATAGTACCAGCGGTATGCCAAAAAGCATGGCTCTCTGGGGAAGCAAAAGTGTTGTTACAGGGTTTAAAAAGTGAAATCCTTTTTGGCTTGTTCCTACTCCGGAATAGTCTTCTGCAGGAAGTTCTAATAAAAAATCTAAAATCGGAACTGGTGTATTTGCAATATCTTGAAAAAATTGTATCCAGCCGAATGTTGCGCCACCAAATAAAAACAATAAGCATGCAATTACGCCAGCAATTTTTGACCCATTATACTGTTTTGCAAATATATAGACGAGGACAAGAATGATCGGAATAAGTAAAATTGCGGGTACGTTTACGCTTGCCGTAAGAGAAGATCCTAGCACTAACATGGACGCACTCACTAAATTTGCAAGAAAAGGGTAGGTAAGAGCCTCTCCTGCGAATATGGGGTTTTCTATAGGAAGAGATGCTTGCCCGGCAACCCCAGTAATAATTGCGCCATGCCATCCTATGTCTCCATACGCGTTAATAATTCCTGTATATATGCCGTCGGGGCGTTCTATGAGTAATTTGCCGCCAATTATTAAGAAAAGAATAAGTGATGCGCTAAGTATACTAAGAGCAACTGCGTCTGTTTTTTTTGCATTAATTTTTTTCCAGTCAATTTTGAGTGTATGCGCTATCGCGATGGCGACAAAAACTGCAAGAGTGAACAGAGCGCTTATACTGCTTATCGGAATAATATGTGCAAGAGCATAGGAAAAAGTTCCGTATACGGATAGCCCCAATATACTTCCAATGCTGATGATGGTAATTTTTTCTTGAAAAATGTTTAGTTTTAGTAGCACTGCTATTCCTGCTACTGAAGGAATAAAGAGCACCGTTGCGGCAATGAAATATTCGTATATCATAACGTATATGGGCAGTATAACCTTTTTTGGCGGAGCTGGGAGCGTGACCGGCAGTAAGTATCTGGTATCCATTGCTGGGAAAAAAATACTTTTAGATTGCGGTACGTTTCAGGGGCTTTCGGACGCGAGGTCTCGTAACAGGCAATTTTCTTTTTCTCCTACTGATGTTGATGCTGTGGTGTTATCTCATGCGCATCTTGATCATTGTGGAATGTTGCCACTTCTCGTAAAGAAGGGATTTAGGGGCAGTATTTTTTCTACACTCGCAACAAAAGCAGTCGCGACTTATATTTTACATGATTCTGCAGGCATAGAAGAGCAGGATGTTGCATATAAAAGAAAACACAATATCGGTACGCAAGACGAACAGGAACCTTTGTTTACCATTGAAGATGTAGCCGCAACGATGAAGCGTTTTGTTCCGATACCGTATGCGCGCAATATTGCGCAGGGGTGGACCGAAATTCTTTCTGGTATTTCAGTGAAATTGTACGATGCTGGGCATATTCTTGGTTCTTCTATTACCGTATTGCGGTATGAAGAGGCAGGAGAGGTACGCCACGTTGCCTACACGGGAGACGTAGGCCCCATAGGCGTCCCTATGTTGCATGACCCTGAAATTCCTAGAGAAAATATTCATACGCTTCTTATGGAAAGCACGTACGGAAAAAGAAAACATCTGCCTATAGAATTAGCAGAAGAGCGGTTGGCTACGGCTATACACTCCGTCTGCAAACGTGGTGGCATTATGGTGGTGCCGGCATTCTCGCTTGGCCGAACACAAATGTTGGTCTACACTATCCATAAATTATTAGATGAGGGACGTATTCCGCACTTCCCCATTTTTGTAGATTCGCCACTGGCTACAGATATTACAAATATTTATAAAAGTTATACGCAGGAGTATGACGAAGAAACGAGGATTGATTTTACAAATGAAGGTAAATTGCCACTCACGTTTTCTAGTCTTAAATATATTCAATCTGCCGAAGAATCAAAAAAACTCAATGGTATGGAAGGGCCGTTTATGATTATATCCGCATCTGGAATGATGACTGCAGGTAGGGTAGTTCATCATTTGCGCAATACGATTTCAAATAAAAATAACGCAGTATTCATTACGGGGTACCAGGCAATAGGTACAACGGGGAGAAAAATATTGGAGGGGGCAAAGCAAGTAGAATTACATGGCAGAGTAATCCCAGTTCGAGCGGAAATATTGCTGTTTAACGAGTTTTCGGCGCACGCAGATGGCGGGCAGCTTACCGACTTTGCATCAAACATTGAAGGGCTTACTACGATTGCTCTTGTGCATGGTGAAGATAAAGAGGTTCAAGCGCTTCAGAAAAGATTGCAGGAAAAAACCTCTGAGTGGAATGTCGTTATTCCGAACGAAGGAGATTCTATTTCCATTTAGGATGATCGGGGTGCCATTGGCTGTTATGCTCGGCAGCTTTTTTTATACTCTCGATATTTTTTTCCATCCGGAGGGGTAAGTTTTTTCCAAATATTCTGTTTGCGAGTAGTACTCCAACAATAAAACCGGGGCCAAATCCAATAATGAAGTAAATAAGAACTGTTACCAATACATCAAGCAGTTTTGCTATTGTGTCGAGTATTTCCATATTTCTTAGTACCTTACTTTACCACCTTGCATCAGTATCAAAGTGATAACAAAACCCACGAGCGTGCCCGTCGCGAACAATGCTCCCCACAGAATAAAATGATCAGCAAATGAAACCATATTCCTATACTACACAAAAGGGTATACTCAATGCTAGTATGTTTATCGATATATCCCGTCCTATTCATCGTGATATGGCTATTTATCCAGAGAATCCGTCTGTTCGAATTGATGTAGTTCGAGATGCCAGCGCAACAACCAGCGCACTCTCTACAATTTCTTTTGGCTCTCATACGGGCACACATATAGATACTTCATTGCATATAGATGTGAGTGGCACCGGCGCTGAAAGCTACTCTCTGGATCAATATATCGGTGATGCCGATGTTATTGAAATAGATAGCGCAGTTGCAAATATTTCAGCGGACGTTATTCCAGAAACTACGGCAAAGCGGGTTCTTCTAAAGACCAAAAATTCATATGGCGATATCGACGTGTTTGATCCGGATTTTGCAGCACTCATGGAAGATGGAGCAGAGGAACTCATACGGAGAGGAGTGCGTCTTGTCGGCATAGACGGGCCATCTATAAAAAAGAAAGGCGTTTCCGATAGAGTGCATGAACTGTTTTTAAGGAATAATATCGTAGTTGTAGAGGGGTTATGGTTGCAAAAGGCAATCCCGGGCACGTATCAATTACTGTGTTTGCCGTTGCTAATAAATCATACTGACGGAGTGCCCGTGAGGGCCGTACTTGCTTCTGCGGAAGAAATAGACTATTGATACTCTATGCACTTAAATATAGGAGATAGAAAAGTTGGAATCGGGTACCCTACGTTTATAATTGCAGAAGTGGGGTTAAACCATAATGGCAGCGTGAAGCGAGCGTATGAGCTTATTGATGCTGCAGTATTGGCTGGCGCAGATGCGGTGAAATTTCAGAAAAGAAGTTTGGCAGATGTATACCAAAAGAAAATATTAGATAACCCAAACAGTGCAGAGCAAAAATACCAATATTTAATACCTCTCTTGAAAGAATTTGAATTAGCAGACGACGAGTATCCTAAGCTGGAAAAATATGCAGATGAAAAGGGAATTATTTTCATGGTGAACCCATGGGACAGAGTAAGCTGCGATGTAATAGAATCGCTTTTACATGTTCTGGTATATAAAGTTGGTTCTCCTGATTTTACGAATAACGAACTGCTCGAATATATTGCGAAAACCAAGAAGCCAATGATTGTATCTACAGGAATGGCGCAGCAGCATGAAATTGATGCCGGCGTTGCTTTTATAAAAACACTTGGCGTGCCATTTGCAATTTTGCATTGCAATAGTACGTACCCGGCACCGCTGGATGAAATCAATTTAAAATACATGGATACGTTGAACAAGTATGGTGTACCAGTTGGATACTCTGGGCACGAACGTGGCATAGCAGTTTCAATCGGCGCAGTTGCCAGGGGTGCCGTTATCATTGAGCGACATATAACGGTAGATAGAGACCTAGAAGGGCCAGATCATAAGGCATCGTTGTTGCCAGAAGAATTTAAAGATATGGTAACTGGAATTCGTGAAGTAGAGCGAGCTGTTGGACAGTCACACAAAAAGCTTTCGCGAGGAGAAATTATGAATCGAGAATTACTTGCTAAAAGCATTGTCACCAAAGTATTTATTGCTGAAGGTACAGTAATAACTCGAGACATGCTCACAACGAGAAGCCCTGCGAAGGGGTTATCTCCACAAAAAATGGACGAAATTGTAGGAACGGTTGCTGTTAGGGATATCCTGCTCGGAGACGCACTTACGGAAGACGATCTTACGTCATCGACAATTGCGGCCACATTTACTTCTGCTGATATTCTTTGGAATTGGGGGCCAGTTGTTCGTTGGAAAGATTTTGCATCGTATCTCCCCTATGAGCCTGATTTATTCGAGTTTCACTTAAGTGACAAGGACTTAGATGAGGAAGTTCCGCGAGGCAAGTTTTCTCAGCAAGTTATTGTCCATGCGCCAGAATATATGAAGCGTGTGTATTTAAACCCTGCTTCGGAAGACAAAGATGAACGAAAGGCAACAATTGCTATTTTGCAAAAAAGCGTTGATATTGCGCGTTCTCTCGGCGAGTCTTTTCAGGGAACACCAAAATTTATTATCCATCCGGGCGGTATTACTCTTACAAAGCACAATAAACCCAAGCATTTACTAGAGTTATTTGCGGATACGCTATCTTCCCTAAAAACAGATGGAGTTGAAATGCTTCCGGAAAATCTCCCGCCCCGCCCTTGGGTATTTGGTGGTGAGTGGGTTACGAATGTCTTTATGCTCGGGGAAGAAATTCGAGATTTCTTACAAGAAACTGGCTATAACATGTGCTTCGATACCTCCCATGCCGCGCTTTCGTGTAATGCATATAATAAAGATTTGTTGGAGATGATACGGCTACTTGCGCCGTATGTACGGCACTTGCACGTGGCAGATGGAAGCGGTACGGGTGAAGAGGGGTTACAAATAGGAAGCGGAACGATTGATTTTGATAAAATCTTGCAGCCGTTTGCTGGTTACGAACATACGATGGTCCCAGAAATTTGGCAGGGGCATTTACATGGTGGCAAAGGGTTTCTGCAAGCAATGAACCATTTGAAGCAGTACATGAAATAACATACGCTTAACACTATGATTGCAATTTACAAATTTAATACTACAGACCGCACTCGTGTGTACAGTGCGCAAAATGATTTTACACAGTATGAGAAGCAATCCTTTTGGCCATTACTAGAAAAAAAGCTTACAAAAGACGGTTCATATTTGGACGCAGGGTGTGGTATTGGTGGGTGGATTTTATTTCTTTCAGAGCGTGGGTTTACTGTTCAAGGAATAGACGCTCATCCGCAAGCAGTGCGCGCAATGACAGAATACGACCCAGACTTATCCGTAAAAATAGCTCGAAGCGATGCAATTCCTTGTGCGGATAATTCACTAGACGGCGTTATTTCTATTGGTTCGCTAGAATACGGAGAAAACATTGTTGAGGAATCTCTGCAAGAATTTCATCGAGTAGTAAAAAAAGACGGGTTCGTATGTATTGAAGTGCCACTTGCAAACACCCTGCGAAAACTTTTCTACGTTCCCATGAAAAAACTAGAAGGTATGATAAAGCGATCTGCAGGCCAACAAGGGATATTCGCATATTATTTATTTGATAAGTCCCCATTCGAAGCATTGCTCAAAAAAAATGGCTTTGAAATTGAATCAATACAGGCTCACGACTTACCGGATGCAAGCAGCCATTTTGGGTTGTATGCCAACTGGCCATTTTTACGGGGGAGTAAACCATACGAACTAAATGCACTCGGAAAAGTGATCAAATCTATCTCCAATGCCATATCACCCTGGATAGCCTCAGCCGGAATGGTCGTTATTGCGAAAAAGAGGTAGTAGCTAGCTTCGTTAGCTTATAGCTTCGTTAGCTGCATTAGCTTTTAAGCTACGTCGCGTTCCCCTCTACCCATATGGGGGAGAGGGCACCTCGCCCGCAGGCGGGTGGGTGAGGGCTTGTCGTAGGGTGCGAATAAACGTAATTTTATGGCTCAACATAGAAAAATGACCTTTTATTGCATTTGACAAATTATGAATATAGGAGTATGATGTGTGTATTCAGTTACGACCGTTCTTTTCTCCGAAACCGCCTGCGTAGGTGGTAAGGGGGAGCAAAATTTAGAAAAAGGATTAAGCCAATGCAAATAGGATATGGATTTCAACAAAAAGCGCGGATCCATGCAGCGACCGATGTCACGGTAAGTGTTCGGGTAAAGTGCCCTATTTGTGAGTTAGAGTGGGACCTGAAAACTGGTAACACTCGGTGCCAAAAGGGACACGACTACCCCGACTCAGAAACGGTTTTGCAAGAGGCAAACAAGAAGAAGTAGTCAAAAAGAGTGCCCTTCGGTTAGTATTGTATCGCCACCCCAGGTTTTCCTCGGGTGGCTTTTTCTTTGCTCACCACGCCGTCCAACCGCCGTCGACAATGAGGTTCGCGCCGGTCATGTAGCTGCTTGCGTCTGATGCGAGGAATACCAATGGCCCACCTACTTCTTCCGGATTTGCCATTCTCCCAAGCGGAGTGCGCGCACCGTATTTGTCGGTAAACTCTTTTCCGTGATCTTTAAATACTCCTCCTAGTGTTAGTGTATTTGCTCGAATGCCTTTACTTCCATACGTAGTAGCAAGAAACTTCGTGAGCATCACTACCCCACCTTTGGTAATAAAGTAATCAACTGGCTTTTGCGTGCCTTCTGGGTATATGCCTTGGTCTGGGCCAACTATGCCGTAAATAGAAGATACGTTAATAATATTTCCTGATTTTTGTACAAGCATTCGCTTTACAGCCTCTTGTGCTATGAGCGTATAGCCGAGCAAGTTTACATCTAGGCTTTTTTTGAGTAATTCTTCCGGGTAATTTTCAAATAACGCTGCGTTTTTATCTGCGCTGGCATCAAACTTCGGGTCTATTGCTGCGTTGTTTACTACAACGTCGATTTTTCCATGTTTCGCTATAACGGCGTCGAATGCAGATGAAATAGACGCTTTACTTGTTACATCGAGCTGTATTTCTGCGCCTCCGCTTCTATCTGTAGCAATTACCGTCGCGCCTGCTTCTTGTAACGCTTTAGTAAAATATTCGCCTAGAAAGCCTGATCCACCTGTTATAACAACTATCTTTTTAGAGAGATTCATACTTGTTAGTCTACCTTGGGCCACTGCGCAGGGTCAATTTGAACAGGGTCTGTAAGGGATAGTTGTTGCAGTTGGTGTATTATTTCTTCCGACAATGGCCCAGCTTGTAGTGCTTCTAATGCGCTTTGTATTCTATTTGCAGTGGAAGTCCCAATTAAGGCAGTAGATATTGCTGGGTTTGATAATACGTAGCGAATTGCGAGCGTTGGGAGGCTAATTCCTATGTTATTTGCAATTTCTTCAGCTTTGTCTGCATTTTCTTTTAACTTAGCCAACGTTTCTGGGAGACGTGCTCGGGCGGGAGTAAGTGCACCTTTTAATAAGACGGACCGGTTTATAATGCCAATATTTTTTTCATGTGCTTTTATGAGCACGTTTTTCGTCATTCGTTGATCAACTATACTGTTCGCTAGTTGTATAGTCTCGAAAAAGCCAATTTTGATTGCTGCAAGTGCAGCCGCTTCTCCGCGAATGGCAACGCCTACATGCAAAACTTTTTGCTCGTGTTTTAACTTTTCAGCAATTTCTATTATTTCAGAATAATTTACAAAGTCTTCTAATTCATTATGAAATTGGGCAAGTTGTAATACTTCTTGGCCTAAATTTTTTCTGCTTACATCTATGTCTTCTCTGATTCTTTTTTCGAGATCTTGGCCTCGTAGATTTGGCCCTTGTTTTAAGAATTGCCCAAACTTTGTGCCGATGACTATGTTGCTTGTTTTCGCGATTTCAGACTTTCTAATTCTCTCTTCCGCCAGCCCATATCCACGTGCGGTATCGAAATACGTTATGCCCATTTCCACCGCAGTTTTAAGAAGTGTTATGGCATCTTGCTCGCTCGGCAACCCTTTATTTCCTAGCCCGTATGCCAGACCAATTTCTACGGTGCCAAGGCCAATGCGAGAAACTTCTAAGCCGGTGTTGCCGAGAGCATTTTTCATAGCCCAAGTATGCTCGCTTTTATCTTAATTACAACTTTTCGCACTTCCTGATGAATGCCGTTTTGGACCTTTGGCATATGGAGTTCTTTTGGGAAAAATATAGCAAAAGAATGTACGTTGAGCGAGCACAGGCTTTGATTTGCAGTTGGAAAAAACAGTTGATAGTCCATATCTTTGTTAAGCTCTTTTTCTACTAAGTTTCCTATTGGCGCATATGCCACTATCTCTCCACCGCTCAAACAGTAGTGAATGTCAATATATTCTTCGTGTACTTCGTAAAAGGCATGGTTAAAAGGCATGGTTTTTACGGACTGAATATTTGCATAGACGTCGCGGTTTTGTATAGCATGTTCGCCGTCTGGTAATAGGTTTGCATTCTCTTGAATCCAGCTAAATGCCGTTTCCCAAACTGGGTGTGGTAAAAAAGCCTTATATGTGTGCGGCTCATTATATTGACCATGTAACATGGTTGTAGTGTATCATGGGGAAATGAGCAATCAACCAAACCCTAAAAGAACCCCAGTGAACGTAGTAGCTATAATTCCGGCCCGAGCAGGGCAGCAAAGTATTCCGTACAAAAATTTGCAAAAATTGGGCGACAAAACATTACTTCAGTGGGCGATAGAAGTAGCCTTTGCAGCGGATTCTATCGATGCTGTAATTGTTTCAACTGAAGATGAAAAAATAAAAGAAGAGGCAGAAAAACTAGGGGCGCTTGTTGCGCCTCGTCCAAAAGAATATGCTTTAGCCACAAGCGGTGACGCTGGATTTTATCAACATGCGGTGAAGTGGATGGAAGAAGCACACGGATGGACGCCAGAATTTTTGATCAACTTGCGACCAACCAGCCCTCTTCGATTTGCAAAAGATATTGACCGTATGGTTGAACACATAAAGAGTTCAGGAGCGGATGGATTAAAGAGCGTGGTGCCTTCCCCGCTACATCCGTACAAAATGTGGCAAATACAAGGATCAACTGATATTGGATCTTCGGGAAAGTTGTTGCCGATTTTTGATAACGAATTTCGACAAACCCACGGGCCAGACCAGCCACGGCAAAAAATACAACAGATGTTCCCGGTGTTCTTTCAAGATGGGCAGGTTGATATTACTCGAAGAAAGTTTGTATTGCGTCCAGAGGCATTGGAGTTAGAAAACGTATGGGGTGAAAATCTCCATGGGTTTATTTTAGACCCAAGAACAAGCACTGATTTGGACGAGCCCGCAGACTTTTTGAGAGCAGAAAAAATATACCGCGATTTGGAGGAAGAACGAGGGGAGTAGTCGCGATCCCTTCTCCCCAATTGGGGAGAAGGTGACATGAGCGAAGCGAATGACGGATGAGGGCAGAACATACAGCATGCCGCCTCACCAGCCCTCTCCCCGATTGGGGAGAGGGGAAACGCTACGTTTTCTACTTCAGCTCGTCCTGTAGTTTTTTTAAGCCTTCGGGGCCTTGTTTTGCGGCATCTTCTACCTTTGTGCGCATTCCTTCAGGTAAACGTGACATAATACCTTGCATTAAGTCTTCTGCGCTTACAGATGTTTTCCCTTTTTTGCGTGCATATTCTTCTGCCGCTTGTTCTAGTTCTCGCTTTACTCGCTGTTTCATAATTCCTGGTACCGGAGCTTGCCCTACTGCTTGTGCGAGTGCCTTGGTCGCAGAATCGTCCCAGGTAAGAGAACTTGCCTCTTCGCTTTGATTACTTGATTTTTTTTGCCAGAATGAAAACATGGAAGAAGTATATACCGTAGCAATAAGGCGTAGCAAGCGTGCAAAGAGAATGTCTATCCGTATAAGCGAAGCCGGTATTGTTGAGCTCGTATTACCGCTAAGGGCAAGTGAACGAGCCGGGAACGCGTTTATTAAAATTCGTCATGAATGGATTAGCCGTGCGCTTGATACGCAGAAGCAGAGGAACGCAATGCAGAAACCTGTTATATGTGAAGACAAGGCAAGTATTCCCTGCTTTGGAGATATGCTGAAACTATCTATTGTATGTGAGCCTGGCAGGAGCCGTGCATCTGTTATTCTTCGTGGTTTTACGCTGAGTGTATATGTTGCAACTTTTGCGGACGCACAAAAAGCTTTAAGCAAATGGTATAGGCGCGAAGCAATGGCATATTGCACGGGACAAGTGCAGGAATATGCAGACGTGCTTAACGTTACTGTTTCCGCAGTTCGTGCTATTGGCATGAAAAGCCAATGGGGAAGTTGTAACTCAATTAAAAAGTCACTGACATTTAATTGGAAGTTGGCGCTGGCTCCTGAAGAAGTGGCTCGGTACGTCATAGCTCATGAAGTGGCACACTTGGTACAGGCGAATCATTCCAAAGCATTTTGGGATGTGGTAAAAAAACTGGACCCAGACTATATGGCTCATCGAACATGGTTGAAAGTATACGGCGGCGGGTTGTACATACAGTAAAACGCAAAAACTCCCAATATATACATATGTAGGAGTTTCTGCGTTTCGAAACTAAGTACTATATTGTTCCTTCTGTAGTTTCTGCTGGAGTATCTGTGCTTGGTGCCGCTGCGCATGCTGCGCATAGACCAGCTTCATTTACTTCAGCGTTTTCTGCTGAACATCCTGTGCATGTTGCCATCATAGTAATCACCTCCTTATGTATAAGTTTAGAGAACAAAGTTCTCTTCATAAACCATACTCGAAAATGCTAGCTTGTGTAAAACTTGTATAAGTTGTATGGTGTTTCGTTATGGTGATGCCAGCGGATTTTAAAGAACTTATATACACCGTCTCGTTAATTGCGGGATTAAGTATTGCTTGGCTTATCGTAGGGGGTTCTGAGGCACCACAAATGTCTCCAGAAGTTGCATTGGTAGTAGAAAAACCTCATGCCGTGCATCTTGTGGTAAATCCAGTTGTCCATATTACCGTTCCCACGCACAATGTATTTGCGAAGTAACACATTAATTTATGCTTTCATTCAATGACATTCGAAAAGGTAAGGGGAAAATCATCGTACTTGACGGTGAGCCATATATTGTTGTGTCTGCAGAATTTTTACGAAAACAGCAACGTCGTCCTGTGGTCAATACTATTTTAAAACATGTAAAAACCGATCAAACACGGGAACATACATTTCAGCAATCAGATAAAGTTATTGAAGCAGATATCGACCGTTCTCCTCACCAGTACCTCTATATGCAAGGGGCTTCATATGTATTTATGAATACGCAAACATACGAACAAATCGAACTACCCGCAGATATTGCCCAAGACCTCGCACGGTTTTTACTTGAAGGAGAAGAAGTGCAGATTATGGTATTTGAAGGAAATCCTGTTTCGTTAGATATGCCAATAAAAATTGATCGCAAAGTTATCGATGCTCCACCTGGAGTTCGGGGAGATACTTCAAGTAATGTTACAAAAGAAATTATTATTGAAGGGAATGTGCACATGCGTGCTCCTCTCTTTATTAAAGAGGGCGATGTTATACGCGTAGATACCCGAACCGGAGAGTATTTGGAGCGGGCATAGTGAAGTGTCATCTCGGAATGACAATCTACATACATATACTCTTGCGTCACAAACAAAAAAGTTGAATACTTACAGTGATTGAACTTGCAGAGTATTAACTCTTATTTGTTCAAACCCACCGAGTGTTTCTCGGATCAAAAAGTCAACATCAATACGACCATCTATTATAACGATAGATTCGCTTATTCATCACTTCTTGATCTCTATGACATCTCAATTAAAAACTCGTACAAAAACAGACACTATTACATCGCTCTCTCGGTATCTACAGGAAATTGGAAAAACTCCACTTCTTACTGCGGAAGAAGAGCAGGAATTAGCGCTTCGCATACAAAAAGGTGATGCACTCGCTCGCTCGCACATGTTGCATGCAAATCTTCGGCTTGTAGTAAGCGTTGCAAAAAAATATGTTTCAGGAGGTGACGGAGAGCTTCTTATGGATCTTATTCAAGAAGGAAATATCGGGCTCATGCGTGCGGTAGATAGATTTCGCGGTGAATTTAAAACTCGATTTTCCACATATGGGGTGTACTGGATTCGCCAAGCGGTACTCCGTGCATTAAAAGCACGTCGGCTTGTTCGTCTTCCTGAAAACGTATTTGATAAAGTACTTCTTATGCAGCGAACTAAGGCAAAGCTTTCGCAACTCTTGGGGAGACCTCCTAGTATAGCTGAAACTGCTATTGAAATGGATGTTCCGAAAAATGAAGTTTCAAACTTAGAAGTGTTTTCTACTGATATAGTATCTCTGGAACGCATTGTAAGCGGAGCGCAAAATGAAGAAGAAACGAAACTGCAAGACTTGTTACAAGACACGGAGTCTCCTTCCCCTAGTGAAGTAGCGCAAAATTTTCTTCTGGAAAAAGAAGTTCGTGAAGCAGTGGAAACGTTGCCGTCTCGCGAGAGAACTATTATTAATGCCCGGTTCGGCCTTGCCGGAGGGTATCCAGAAACGCTGGAAGAAATAGGTGAACATGGCAATATTAGTCGGGAACGAGTTCGTCAATTACAAAATGTTGCACTAGAACGATTACGCCATCGGAGGCAGCTGCACATGGTATAGTGCGTACATGCAGCAAGGTAATTTTCTCTTTGGAGCTTCAACAAGCGCGCATCAAGTAGAAGGAGGAAATAGTAATAACGATTGGTGGGAATGGGAAAAAACTCGTCCGAAAGATTTTCAATCTGGCAGGGCAGCAGATAGTTGGAACAGATACCGAGAAGACATAGCCCTTGCAAAAAAGCTTGGCCACACTGCACATCGGTTATCGCTTGAGTGGAGCAGAATTGAAACGCAGGAAGGTAGGTTTAATTCCGTAGCAATTGCTCGCTACCGTGAAATATTGCAGGAATTACAACTAGCTGGAATAAAAACATTTGTAACGCTTCATCATTTTACTAATCCTATATGGCTTGCGCGTGGGCGCCTGCCTGCCGGTAGGCAGGGATGGGAATCTAAAAAAACACCGGAACTTTTTGCGCGGTATGTAAAATATGTAGCCCAAGAACTCGGCGACCTGGTTGATTTTTGGATAACGATTAACGAGCCGATGGTATATGCGTCGCAGTCTTTCGTGAGAGGTGTGTGGCCACCGCAAAAAAAGAATAT
This sequence comes from bacterium, assembly GCA_027624555.1. GTDB lineage: Bacteria > Patescibacteriota > Andersenbacteria > UBA10190 > UBA10190 > HO2-45-11b. Next base: position 44,790 of record JAQBWN010000004.1, read on the forward strand.
ATTTGCAATGGTGCGTGTTATTCGAAATATGGCGCGTGCGCATAGGTTGGCATATAAGGTATTGCATAAAGCGAATCCTCGCATACCTATTGGTTTTGCTAAGCATTTGATTGCATATACGCCCGAATCAAAAACAAAACTGACCGATCGAATTGGCGTTGCATTGTATGATTGGTTTTTTAACCATATGTTTTTTTTACTTATAAGAAACAAGCAGGATTTTATTGGGGTGAATTACTACTTTGCGCGCACGCTTCGAGTGCGCATGTTTCCATTTTCTATTTCAGAAGTTTTACTCGATGTGCCTAAAACCGATCTTGGCTGGCCGATATATGCAAAAGGACTTATGCAAACACTGCTTCATATGAAGCAGTATAAAAAACCAATATATATTACGGAAAATGGATTAGCAGATGCTGCTGATTCAAAACGCGCAGATTTTATCCGTTCGCATATTCGGGCTATTGAAGCCGCTCAAAAACAGGGATGCGATGTACGCGGATATTTACATTGGTCGCTTATCGATAATTTTGAATGGGCAGAAGGTTTTGTTCCCCGGTTTGGACTCATAGAAATAGACTACGCAACGCAAAAGCGTACTATTCGACCAAGCGCATATGTTTATAAGGCAATTATTGAGCAATCAAAAGGTGTGTAGTAATTCCCCTCTCCCCATATGGGGGAGAGGGTTAGGGTGAGGGCTGGCGTCGCGTTGTGGTCTGCCCTCATCCGTCATTCGCTTCGCTCATGTCACCTTCTCCCCAATTGGGGAGAAGGGATTCTGAAAATGTGATATAGTTTAGTTGCTTATATGCTACTCAAAACAAAACTCGCATTTGAAATTTGGTCTGGTATTGTTCTCCTTATTGTTGTTATAGGAGGAGTTGCAGGGTTTACGCTCATATCCGGCAACGATTTAACGCCCCTTCTTACAAAATCTCAAGTAAATACGCAGACGGAGGAACAAGCACCTGCATCTTCGCTTCTTTTGCAGTCAGATATTCTAAACGTCGCTACAAGTATTTCAGACGTGGTATCTGGCGGAACGCCGTAACGGCACTCTATGAATAAGCGAGTTCTTTTTTTGGGAGTTGGTGCGGGGGCCTTATTGGGTATTGCCGGTGTTTTGTATTGGTATTTTGTTGTAGCTCCATCTGAAACTCCCATTGTTGAACCAACTCCAACCCCAGTAATTAGTATTGGTGTGTTGCCAAGCACGTCTGTAACCCCTGTTCCCTTTCAAGGAGTGTGCCCGGATACTTGGATTTCCCAAAAAGATACAGACGGAGATTCTCTCCCAGATGCAGTAGAGGCAATATATAAATCTGACAGTAATAATAAAGACACAGATGGCGATGGTTTTAACGATGGTGAAGAAGTTCGCGCCGGATACAATCCTATGAGCACCAGCGCTCGATTAGATAGTGATAACGACGGTTTGCTCGACCACGATGAATGCAAATGGGGTACGGATCCGTTTAATCCAGATAGCGATGAAGACGGCTTTCAAGATGGCGCAGAAGTAAAAAACGGATTTGACCCTACGAAAAAAGGTGACGGAAACGGAAGCGACAAAATTCCTGTTGTAACGCCAGTGCCGACAGCAACTCCTATTGCAACAAAAGATCCGAAGTTTTCTCCTACACCTGCGCCAACCGTTTCCGGACAAGTACGGCAGACTCCTCCTCCAAATACGGCACAGCTGTCTCTTGTTTCCATGAATCAACTACAAATTACATCCGCCACTTCGTCTGCGGACGTAAAAGCATACCTTGTACACATAGACTCGCTTCGTCCACAAGAATTTTCAGACGGTCAAGTTATCGCAAGTGCAATTGCCGATGCTGCAAATGGAAATGTGCAACCGCTTGCGCAAGTACGAGCAAAAATTTCGCAGTTTGCCGCTGCGCTTAAGGGAACTCCAACTCCAAAACCGGCACAAGAATATCATCAATTATATGTAACACTCATTGAATTTACCGCTTCACAATTACAAATCATTGAGCAAAACGCATCTGGTGCAAATCAACAAAAAGCTGTGCAAGCAGTACTCGATATACAAAATATTCTTCCTCCGTATTTAACACAACTTTCTCAGTTGCGCGCAATTGTGGAAGGAATTTCTAATCAGTAGTATACTAACTATATGCAAAAAAGTTCCTTCAAGAGTTTTGTAGCAGCGTTGTCTTTATTCTTTTTTCTTGCAACGCCGATAAGCGTATTTGCGCAAGGCAGTTGTCCTGGTGGTAATTGCAACGCGGGTGCAGGGGGCCAAAGCGCAGGCGCGGCAGGCGGATTGTTTGGCGGTGGTGCCGGAGGCGGTGAAGGATTAGGCGGAATTGGCGCAGGGTTATTGATCGGGCAAATGCTTGGTGGTCAGGGTGGCTTAGGTGGCGCTGGTGGTGGGGGCCCAGCAGGACAAGTTGGGCAAGTTCTTACATTAGTTGGAGCGCTTACAGGAAATATGGGGCTTCTTATCGCCGGTATGATTACCAGTATGATGGGCGGGCTTGCGGGTGGCGCAACGCCCCAGCAAGGGCAAGTTGATGAGGGTTATGTTGGCCAGGGGCGAGGATACGGCCGTGGCGGCGGAGGTAATCCGTATTACCCAACACCAACTCCTACCCAAGCTCCAACTGCATCAACATGTACGTCGTCTGTATTTATCGTAAAAGACACAACAGTAACTCCGAACGTAACAAAACCATACCCAGCAACTTCTTCTATCGCACAAAACAACTGTGTGCTTGCGATTAATTCCGATACTGCATCTCATACGGTACAAATTAAAAAACAAGGAGAAACTACTACGCAAGATCAAGCAGTTGCAGCATCTGCATCTCATGTATTTAGATTCACTTCAAAAAATACCTACACACTTTGTATCGATAGCGTAAGCACCGCATGCACAACGGTAACGGTCCAGTAACGGTATGAACGGAAAGAAAAAATATACGAATTTTGTAGCAACAACGCTGATAGCGTTTGTTGCGTTATTTGGAGTGTATCCGCAAGATGTTTTTGCTGCTGGACCAGCAGTGAGTGGGAAATATTATGGCGCTTCCTATTGCGGACCATGTCGTCAAATTAAGTCCACGCAAAATTTTCAAAATGCTGTAACAAGTGGTTCTTTAAAAGATTTTGATGTTGCTAACATGCCTAGCGGAGAAGTTTTTACGGGAAGTAAAATTCCTCAGCTTCAGTTGTTTGATGCTGCCGGTAACCCAGTAGGTGATCCAATAATTGGCCAAGGCGATGCCATGGACAACGCGCTTGAAGGGCTTGCTAATCAACCTCCCAAACAACAAGACGAAAAGATCTGCATCGTCCCTCGTCCCGGTCAATCACCAGAATTTGGACCTTTAACAGATAACCCAGGCTTGTTTCCTATTCGCGGAACAGTACAAGACACGTCCGCTGTTCATCCTGTTATAGCTGGGCATATTGCAGATGAGTCAGATGTAAACTTTAATCTGCGTAAATTAGCGAGTGAAACTATGGAGATTCAACTGCAACAAGCCGAACAACAAAGTGTGGAAAAAGGAACAAAAAAAGTTATCCGTCCAAATCAAACGCAGGCAGAAGAATTTATTAAATCTATGAACGGCAACGCCGATGCCCGAGGTTCATACAAAATTGGTGGTACGGATGTACCAGTAGGAAAATACCGAGCAAACCAAAAAGACCAAAGTACTGGCATTACATTTGATGAGAATTGTGAAAACCCAAAGCAAGAAGGAGCAGCACCAGACCCCGGTAAAACAAATCCAGGTGGAGCAAACCCTGGTTTTGGTGATCTTGGCAACGGTGGTGGCGGCAACGGTGGTGGCGGCAACGGTGGTGGCGGCAACGGTGGTGGCG
>JAQBWN010000005.1 GCA_027624555.1 bacterium
CGACGGCCCCCTCCCCAACCCTCCCCCTAAATAGGGGGAGGGGAGCTGCTCTTCTTAACTTAGCAGACATTTCCACCGTCCCCGTCGCACTTGGCTTGGCTCTCGGCCGTGTGGGTAATATTATTAACCAAGAATTTGGAATATATCCATATTATGAAGCAACGGGCGATGTGTTGATATCGGTGGTGTGCTACATGTTTTTGCGAGTTAGGGGAGGTACGAGTGGGATGACTTTTGCTATATTTCTCTTGCTCTATAGCATCCTCCGGTTTTCGCTAGAATATATACGTCCGCAAGATTGGTCTCTTGTATTTGGCTTGTCGCGTGGGCAATTGTTAACCATTCCTCTCTTTTTACTAGCCGTGATACTGTTGAAAAATGCCTATAAGCACAGAGTTTCAAAAACAGTATAGCGCGCTTAATGACGAGCAGAGGACAGCCGTAGATACGCTTGAAGGCCCCGTGATGGTGCTTGCGGGCCCTGGTACGGGGAAAACGCAGACACTCGCAATGCGCATTGCCAACATATTGCAACACACGCAAATGGATCCGTGGAATATCCTTTGCCTTACATTTACAGAGTCTGGAGTGGCGGCTATGCGCAGTAGGCTTCTTCGTGTAATTGGCACACCTGCATATTATGTTCGAATTTATACGTTTCATTCATTTTGTAATGAAATCCTTCAGGACCATCCAGAGATTTTTGCAACGGGCAACACTTGGCGCCTGGTATCTGATGCTGAAAAAGTGCAACTATTTCAAACAATAGTTGATACGCTCCCGGAAGGCAGTCCCTTAAAACCCTTTTATGCGCCGTATTTATATTTTTCGAACGTGTTAGGGGCAATCGGGGAATTAAAGCAAGAAGATATTTCTCCGGATGCGTTTCGTGAGGTTATAGTAGCGTTGGCGAGTTTATTTGTTGCTACTAAGGATGCTCGAGATACTTTTTTTTCACTTACTCCAAAGCAACGAACGTATGAAGCGTGTGTAGAATTTCAAGAATTATTAGAAAAAGCGTGTGATGAAGCAAGTATTGCAGAATCTATAGCATATGCTTTGCAACAGCTATTTGTAACATTTGAAGAGCGTCACAGAAATAGTGACTCTGCGCGGGAGCAGAGTAAAGAGCGGACACAGCTAAAAAACGCAGTAAAAAAATGGTTCGAAGTTGAAGGAAAAAATCAGGAACGAAATATGGCGTTGTCGTATGTGTATGAAAAATATGAGCAGTCTTTGAAAACTGCGGGTATGTATGACTATGAAGATATGATTTCACGGGTTGTAGCAGAGCTTACAAAAAACTCCGACTTGCTTGCAGAGTACCAAGAGGAATTTCAATATATTCTTGTAGATGAATACCAAGATACAAATGGTGGGCAAAATAAAGTAGTTGCGTTGCTTGGTTCGTTCGATGACTCTCCAAACATCTTTGTAGTGGGCGATGATAAGCAGTCTATTTATAGGTTTCAGGGTGCCTCGCTAGCGAACATGCTTTCCTTCTACGAGCGATATAAAAAATCTGTGCGAGTTATATCTTTAATGCACAACTACAGAAGTCAGAAAACAATTATTGATGCATCGGGCTCGCTCGTTTCGCACAACAGCCAGTCGCTTGGCGCACATATACCTGGAATTATTGAACGGCTTGTTCCTGGGAAGGATATGATTGAACGTAAGATAGCTATTGTTACTACTGAATCAGAAGATCAAGAGGCGTATGTTATTGGGCAGCATATTCTTCAGCTTCTTGAGCAACAAGTTCCTGCGGAAGATATCGCAGTGCTGTATCGCTACAACAATGATGGAAATATTTTGTTGCAGACACTTAGAGCTATGAATATTCCCGCTCGTCTTGAAATGGGGGAAGATATTTTCGCAGAACACTGTGTTCAGCAGTGGAGTGCGCTCCTTCGGTGGCTCGTTGGTGACGCTCGTGAAGATGATATCGCTCGTATTGTGCAATACGCTTGGTGGCATATAGACAGTGTCGATGCTTTGCGAACAATTCACTACGCAACGGCAAACCATATTCCATTACTTACCGTTTTGAGCAATATGCAGTATTTGCAGAAAGCAGAAGTACAAGACGCAGCAGCAATGCATACTATAGCTCGCACTCTTTCAGAGTTACAACAGGCTTCTGCGCGCATGCCACTGATGGAATTTTTAGAGCATATTCTACAAAAGACTTCTTGGAAGCAGTATATGCTTGCTTCAGGAGATAGCGTTACAGTGCTACGCGCGATGAAACGGTTTTTGAACGAAGCAAAAGAATTATCGCATACGCGTTCTGACTACAGCGCGCGAGATTTTGTGCAGCATCTTATGTTTTTGCAAGATACGAACATTCATTTGCTCACACCCGCTTGGGAGGGTGGGGTGGGTGCCGTGCATTTGCTTTCTGCGCATAAGGCAAAAGGGTTAGAATGGCCGCATGTGTTTGTAATTCGTATGAACGACAAGCATTGGGGGAATCCGAAGAAACGCTCAGGGCTTGCGCTTCCAGAAGGGTTGGTAAAATACGATTTTGTATTTTTGAATGATAAAAATGAAGATGAGAGAAGGTTGTTTTATGTAGCCCTAACTCGCGCAATGCACACAGTAACTCTTACGAGGGCATCCCACACAGCAACGGGCAAAGAAACGGTCCCGTCGTTATTTCTCGCAGAGTTGCCGGAAGTTTCGGTTGTAAAAAGTGATTACGTCGAAACTCCGCAGATACAAGAAAAACGATTACTAGAAACGATGATAATACAACAAGGAGACTTTATCCATGAAGATGCAAAGGCGTATATACGGTCGCTTTTATCTCATTATGTAATGAGCGCTACACACGTAAATAACTACTTAGAATGCCCGCGGAAGTTTTACTGGAGAAATATATTGCAAATTCCTTCTACGAAAACGAGGAGTTTAATGCTTGGAAGTGCCGTGCATGATAGTTTACGCGATGTATTTGAGCTACTAAAAAGCGGTGACCAGCTTCCGGAAAATAAATCACTTGAATTATTGTTTGAAAAATATTTGCGCAGAGAAGCGATGTCGGAAGCAGATTTCAACGAAATATATTCAAAAGGGAGCAAAGCGCTACTAGGATACTTACAGCACTACAAGAATGACTTTTTTACAGACGTTCTAACGGAATATAATTTTAAAAAACATCGGGTGCAAATCCAGGATGTTCGCATTACCGGCAAACTCGATAAAATTGAAATAATTGATAAAGATAATAAATTAGTTAACGTAGTAGATTATAAAACGGGAAATTCTGATGCTGCATATATAAAGCTTAAAAAAGATGGAAACTATTTTCGCCAATTAGTGTTTTATAAAATACTTTGCGATAACGCTCCGCAATTTGGGTACACCATGCAAAGTGGAGAAATTGATTTTATTGAGGCAAGTAAGAAGGGCTATATAAAGAAAAAGATAGAAATAACAAATCAAGACGTTGACCAGTTAACAGAAGTTATGCAAAAAGTATGGAGTGAAATACACGAATTAAAATTTATGGATCCGGAAAGTGGGTGCCAGAAGAAAGAGTGCGAATATTGCGGGTAGAGTAGCTCCCCTCTCCCCAATTGGGGAGAGGGTTAGGGTGAGGGCAGGTTAGATGCTATATCGCTCACTGTAATATTAAAATTTTCAGTTCCAGTGTAAATCGTTTCTGATTAAGAACTATTCGTAGGTATGTATTCTTCGTTGCACCTGATCTGCCCTCACCCTCCCGCCTTCGGGCGAGGAGCCCTCTCCCCAATTGGGGAGAGGGGAACGCTACTTCACTCCTTCGCAATATGCTTTTGCGACCACTTCCAGTTAAAGTTTACTTTTTTTCCTGGATTAAAAATATTCTTCGGGTCGAATATATGTTTTGTTTCTTTAAATAACCCGTACATTTTTTCACCATACATTTGTGGAAGGATGTGGCTTCGTACTAATCCGTCGTTATGTTCCGCGGTAGAAGAGCCTTTATACCGAAATACCAAATCGTATACTTCTTTGGAGACTTTTGGAATAATTGTATGTTCTTGTTCGTCTTTTAAATTCATGAGCGGGATAATATGAAAGTTTCCATCGCCTACGTGCCCAGCAATTGAATAGTCTATATTATATTTTTGTAATATTTGTGCGAGCTGAGGTAAAAATTCTTGCAAATAGATGGGTTTTACGATGAAGTCATCAATAAACGGAGCAGTTTTTTTCCCTTGCACGTGGTGGCGGAGCATGTTAAAGCTTTCTCTTCGTATGGTCCAGTATTTTTCCTTTTCTTCTTTACTTGTCGCTATACGAGTAGGTACGTTCCACTTTTTTATTGCATTGCGTGCTGCTTCTGCTTGGGCAATTGCTTCTTTTTTTGTGTCACCAGAAAATTCTGCAAGTACGATAAGCTTTGGAATACCAAATCGAAGCATAATAAAAAACTCAGGAATAAATTGCCACGCAAGAGAAAATACATTGGTTTTTAATTTTTTTACAAAACTCGGAAATAATTTCAGTGCGAGCGAGAGCGTGTGATCATCGTACGATTCTAGGCTTGTGGGTTGGTATGCAAGTAAATATTCCACTATTTTAATGAGGCTGGTTAAATCTGGAAGGAATACTACAAGCATGGCGGAATGTTTTTTTGGTTTAATAAGCCTGAATTTAATATTTGTAGTAATTCCAAGCGTGCCCTGAGAGCCAACAAAAAGTTTTGCTACATCAAACGTTTTCCTATCCCATACGTTCCAGAGTGAATATCCGGCAGAATTTTTTGATACATCGGGTTTTTTACTGTGAATAAAATCATAATGTTTTTCGCACAACGCATATACTTCTTTATATACTTTTCCGATAAAGGTTTTTTCTTGTATTTTTTTCGCAAGTTCGCTAGCTGTAAGAGGTGAAATAGTATATTCGTTTCCATCAGCGAGCACTACAGAAAGTTCTTCAACGTACCGTTCTGTCTTACCGTACGATAGAGTTTTTTCTCCTCCCGAATTATTATTTACCATTCCACCCACGGTACAAATATCTTTTGACGCAGGAAACGAAGGCATGAGGAGTCCTTTTTTCCGTACCTTGCGTTCCATGTCTCGGTAATACACGCCCGGCTCTACATAAATACTATGGTTTGTAACACTTCCGATTCGAGTAAAATGAGACGTCATGTCTACGACAAGTGATTCTGAAAGGGGGCCGCCAGACATATCAGTACCGCCGGATCGTGCTGTTAAGGAAATATGTTTATGAGTTGACGCGTATCGCACGAGCGCTTTTACGTCGTCAACGTTCATTGGATGCACAACTGCACGTGGACGAACGATAAACAAGCTTGCATCGCGACTTGCGCGTGCAAGAGATGCTTTATCTTCCGCAACTTCACCATGAATGAGCAACTTTAAATCTTCCCCAAGAGACATGCGTTCTAGTATAACATAGCGTGGCATTTTTTTTATTTCGTTATATACTTATATTATATGAAACAACTTCTATACACGTTAATCGGCGTAGTAGTTATTTTGGGAATACTATTTATAGTGTTTGGTTCTAACGATATAGACGAGCAAATGCCACAAGCAACTCCTGTTGCAGTAATTTCACCTGAAAGTGGAGGTGGGTTGGTCGCACTTGCGCCTATTCCATCTGTAGCCGGTGTTACTGTTGCGGTTTCTATGAGTGATGAGGCATTTGAGCCTGCTACTCTAAACATATCCGCAGGAGATACCGTTGTGTTTACGAATAACGGACAAGCACTTCATTGGATTGCATCTGACCCGCACCCGGCGCACAACGACCTTCCGGGGTTTGATGCGAAGAAGGGTCTAGCAACGGGTGAAACATATTCGTATACGTTTGTGGAAGCAGGAACATACGGCATGCACGATCACTTGAACACTAAGATAAAAGGAACGATTGTAGCTGAGTAGTGAGCGTAGTTCTCCTCACCCTAGCTCTGGCAATTGTGTTACAATACACAGTATGCCCGACGAAATTGGCGAAAGTGTTTTGGAAGTTCTTGTTGAGTTTCTCGATATTTCTATGGAAGACGCTACGCATATTCGTGAACAGATACGTGCCGGAGAGGGTACTGCATTTGATTTACTAGTAACAAAAGGAAAAGTAACGGAAGAAAAATTCACCAAAGCATACGCCGCTGTGCTTCATATGCCGTATGTAAATTTACGCGATGTTGTACTAGATAAAAAAACGTTTGATATTATTCCGGAATCAATGGCACGCGAGCATCTTGTGGTTGCATATGAACAGGATGATACAAGCGTAAAACTTGCAATGGCAAATCCGAACGATAGGCAAATTGTTGAATTTATCCATAAAAAGGTGGATAAAAAAATGGAAGTGTTTGTTGCGAGCGCTTCAAGCGTACGGGAGTCTTTAGTAAAATATCAAGGAACGTTGGCTGCAGATTTGCAGCAAGTAATTACAGAAGCAAAAAATGCCACTGTAGTTGGGAGTGATTTATCGAAAGTTGCGGACAATTTACCGATAATTAAAATTACGGATTCTATTCTTAGTCATGCTATTGTAAAAGATGCATCTGATATTCATCTGGAACCTACAGAAGTCTCCGTAATTGTGCGGTATAGAATAGATGGCATGTTGCACGATATGATGGTGCTACCAAAAAACGTACTGGCGGGTGTAGTGGCGCGTATTAAAATTTTAGCAAATTTAAAAATTGACGAACACAGACTTCCACAAGACGGTCGATTTAAGCTAGAGAGCGATGATTATAACGTAGCATTTCGTGTTTCTACATTACCGGTATTTGACGGAGAAAAGGTTGTAATGCGTCTTTTGGACGAATCAGGAAAAGGTATTACTATTGACGACTTGAAATTAAGCAAGAAAAATTTGGCGATGTTTAAGGATAATATTGCAAAACCGAACGGTATGATTTTAGTAACAGGGCCAACCGGTTCCGGAAAAACAACAACCCTGTATGCAGTATTGCGGGAACTTAACACTCCAGAAGTAAATATTAGTACTATTGAAGATCCGGTTGAATATAGAATGCAGCGGGTGAATCAGACGCAAGTGCAACCCAAAATAGGGTTAACGTTTTCTAATGGGCTACGTGCGCTGGTGCGGCAAGATCCTGATATTATTATGGTAGGAGAAATTCGTGACGAAGAAACTGCATCTTTGGCGGTAAATGCCGCACTCACGGGGCATTTGGTGCTTTCTACATTGCACACGAATAGTGCGGCAGGGTCTGTACCTAGGCTTATGGATATGAAAGTAGAACCTTTTTTGATTGCATCTACGACAAATATTGTTATTGCGCAACGCTTGGTTCGGGTGCTTTGTGAACAATGCAGAAAAAAATCGGTCATAGACCAAATAATGCTTACTAGCCTTGCGGATATTGTAGACATGACTCACATGCTTGCGCTATTGCAACAAGAAGGAATTGTAGACGCTGCAGAAACGACATGGGAAAAGGTTCCTATGTTTATAGCCGAGGGGTGCGATAAATGTCGCGATGGGTATAAAGGAAGACTCGGAATTTATGAAATGCTTGAAATGACTCCTTCATTGCAAAAGTTACTTTCTGCAGATATTACGTCTGATCGGCTAGAGGAGGCAGCCAAAAAAGAACAGGGTATGATAACAATGCTAGAAGACGGAATTATGAAAGTTGTACAAGGAATTACAAGCGTCGAAGAAGTGTTGCGTGTAGCAAAAGAATAACTGACTATGCCAATCTTTGCATTTACAGCACGCAATAATCAGACAGGGGAAGTAATTTCCGGCAAACGAGAGGCGCCATCTCATAGCGCACTAGGGCAGGACTTATTTCAAGAAGGTTTGCTGCTTACCTCATATCATATAGAAGATTCCAACGCCAAAAAATCATTTTCATTGAACATATTTTCTCGAGTGCCTGTATTGGAGAGAGTGCTCTTTGCGCGATATTTTGCTCTGATGCTTCGTGCAGGACTTGATATGAAAAGTTCTCTTGGAGCACTTTCAAAACAAACAAAAAATAAAACATTTTCACAAGCTATTTTATCAGTCTTGCAGGGTGTTGAGCGCGGCAGTACTCTCGCTGCGAGTATGCGTCCGATTTCAGGCGCATTTCCTGATTTATTTGTAAGTTTTGTTGAGGTTGGAGAACAAACAGGTACGCTCCAGGAAACGTTTGAAGTATTGTCAGTCCAGTTACAGAAAGATTTTGAACTGCGTCGTGCAGTACGGGGTGGGATGCTGTATCCGCTGGTTATTGTTTCTGCTCTTGTGGCAGTTGGAGTTGCCATGATGATTTTTGTTGTACCAAAATTAGTAGAGGTTTTTGAAGGTTTTAATGCGGAACTTCCCCTCATGACAAGAATGCTAATAACAACAAGTTGGCTTTTTTCTACATATTGGTATGTTGTTCTTGTCGGTGTGATTCTTGGAGGGTTTTTGTTTTGGCGATTCATGAAAATTCCTGCTGTAAAAATGCATATTATGCGTGGACTGCTATATACTCCAATTCTTGGGAATATTACAAAAGATGTGAATATTGCTCGGTTTAGTCGGAGCCTCAGTTCACTGCTGACGAGTGGCGTTGCATTTACCGAAGCACTTGAAATACTGGGGAACAACACACCTCATGTAGTATATGCAAAAGTGTTTAAGGGTGCTCAAGAGCATGTACAAAAAGGAAAAGTTCTCAGTGATTTTTTTCAACAGTACGCGAATCTTTTTCCTCCGCTTGTTATAAACATTATGGCGGTTGGTGAACAAACCGGAGAGCTTGCTACGGTGCTGAAGGAAGTTGCTTCGTTTTATGAAGGAGAAGTAGATCAGACGATGAAAAACTTTACGTCTATTATGGAGCCGGTGCTTATGATTGCAATTGGTCTTGGTGTTGGTGCGCTTGTGCTCTCTATTATTTCTCCAATTTATAGCCTAATGAATGTTATATGACGAAAGGATTTACCTTAATTGAAGTACTGATTGCGGCGTTTGTTTTTGCAGTGCTATCAGTCGGTATTTTTGGGCTACTTGGGCTGATATTGCGATCGAATCACGATAGTCAACGACGCATAATCGCTACTGCGCTCGCGAATGAAAAAATGGAAATGGCACGAAATCTTCCCTATGAAAGTGTCGGCACTGTGGGGGGTGTACCTGCTGGCCCGATTGTTCAAAGTGAACAAATTACTCGAAGTGGAAGTGCGTATACAGTAGAAACTGATATTCGATATATAGATGACCCGTTCGACGGGACAAGTACTTCTGATCCTGTTGATACGGTGAATACTGATTATAAGCAGGTACGAGTCGAGGTGTCTTTCGCGGGGAGAGTTTCTTCGCGTCCTGTTCTCTTAATTACCCAAGTTTCTTCGCAGGGCATTGAGAGCGGAGATTCCTTAGGAACCCTTGTATTTCAAGCATTAAATGCAGCGGGAATAGGAGTAGCGGGGGCAACTGTGCATTTGGTAAACGCTTCTCTGAGCCCTGTGCTAGATTTCACTACTTCAACAAACAACGAAGGTTTGGTTACTATTCCGGGCCTTACGCCTTCCGCTGGTACCTATGAAATTTCAGTTACAAAGAATGGGTATACCTCTGAGCAAACATATAACGCAACTAGTACTTTTATTCCAGATGTTGATCATTCGCATTTAAACGCTCTTGCGGGGGAGGTTACGAACAAGACATTTTCCATTGATGCGGTGAGCAGTGTCTCCATACAAACTCAGAGCGATACCGAAGCTGTTATAGGGAATGTGCCGTTTACGATACAAGGCACGAAAAAAATTGGAACTGACGACTTGGGTATACCTGTGTATCAGTTTTCTCGTGAGGATACGACAGATGTGTCTGGCATATTTAGTTATGCAAATATGACCTGGGATACGTATTCATTTTCTATTGATGGGGTTATATCAGGGTACGACATTAAGGAAACAAATGTTCCGCTACCACTTATTCTTGTTCCGGGAGCTGCAGTGCAACTTACTGCGGCGCTTGTTCCTCACCAGGAGTTTACACTACATGCAACCGTTCTTGATATTACTGGAGCGCCCGTAGCAAATGCTACCGTTCATCTCACGGGTGTGGGGTACGACGAAACTCTTCAAACAACGCAATATGGGCAAGTATTTTTTACCCCTATTGGTACAGCTGGAGATTTTGAGATAACGGTAGACGCGCCTGGATACCAGCAAGTTGTGCAATTAGTTACTATAGATGCAGGTGTGCGGTTACAGATTATTATAAATTCGATATGAAGGGTTTTACGGTTATTGAAATCCTTGTTGCTATTGGAATCTCGAGCATGTTGTTTGTGGGCATGGCGATTCTTATAGCAACTGCGCTTCCGGTCTATCGTTCAACGTTTGTCCAAACAAGTGTGAATGACACTGCTCGTGTACAACTTAAGAGAATAGCAAATGAAATACGTGAAGCTCGCGTTTCCGATGAAGGCTCGTATCCTATTGTAGAGGCAACTGGCTTTAAGTTAGTGTTTTATGCAGATATAGATGGAGATGATGCAACTGAGCGAGTGCGATATGAGTTAGTAGGGGCACATCTAGAGAGGGGCATAATTAATCCGATTGGAAATCCCGCAGTGTATGATGAAGGGCAAGAGGTAGTATCGACTGTTTCGAGTTTTGTCTATAATGGCTCGAGTCCTCTTTTTACGTATTATGGAAGTGATTACCCCACTAATTCAAATCCTCTTGTGCTACCATAATTGTATGCGACATTATTTTACTACTTTCTTTCTCTTTTGTTTGTTGCTCTTGCTTGCAACAACAACAAGTTTTTTTGTACTCGCGCAATCTCCGAGTGAGAGTCCTGGACCTTCCCCTACCCCATCACCCACTCCAACACCAACTGTACTGCCTACTGCGTCACCGTCTGTATCAGTGACACCCACTCCTACACCCATAGACAATGCTACGGATTTGACCTGTGATGCGACGTGGCTATTGGAATTTGAGCTGTACGAGCCAAGTCAGGCAGTACGGTACGGACAAGTAGACTTTGCTCTTACGCTACCTGGGTATGAGTATGGGAATGTTCCCAATAACCCTAGAATCCGAAGCGCGTACCAATACCCAAACACTCTTGTTTTCGACTCTTCTCTAGTAATAACGGATTGGGATGAAATTGGTAGAAAGTACACGGGATATATACTGATGGAGAGTGCGGATGCGGTTATTGTGGAGTTTGATCTGTGGTGTAAGACGTTCACAAGCGAAGAACCTTATACGCTTACAAGAACGTACACATGGACAATTCCTGAGAGTGGAACGCCGCTGCCATCACCGACACCGAATGCTACTATTTCTGATATTCGCTATGTTTCTTTTGGGTTAGCTCTTGATGCAGACCCAGCCCTTGATCCTCTTGGCATCTTTATAAAATCCCAGGTGCAATTGCGCAACTTAAAATCTAATTTATGAATAACGGGATTGGGATAAAAAAACACTTTTTCATTGGAGTAATAACAATCTTTATTATTTCATTTTTTGTTCGTGCGATGTTTTTGGGAGCGGTAGGCCAGGTTATATTTGATGAAGTTCATTTTGGGAAGTTTGTTTCGTCGTATTGTTGCACTGGAGAAAGATTTTTTGATATTCATCCGCCTATCGGCAAGCTTATTATTGCTGGCGGATCGTATGTTGCAGGATACCGCGGAGGGTTTTCGTTTGAATCTATTGGTCAGCAATACGGTGAAATTTCTATTATAGCTATTCGTTTTATGCCCGCTCTTGCTGGGGTACTGTTGCCGCTTATTGTATTTATTCTTTTGCAACAGGTAGGTGTCTCGTATTCATTTTCTTTTTTGGGAGGTATAGCTGTTGCGCTTGATAACGCATTTATTGTTGAGTCTCGAATTATTATAACCGATAGCATTTTATTGTCTGCAACATTTGGCGCGATAGCGTGTGCGTTTGCAAGTATACGTTCCAAAAGTGAATGGTATAGTTGGGGGTTTTCTATACTTGCCGGAGTTTTCAGTGGGGTGGCAGTTGGCACAAAATTTACTGGTCTTATTGCCGGTGGGGTAGTGTTGGTCATGTTTATATTGGAAGCGTTTAACCCCTCCTTTGTAAGAAGGAAAAAACTATTATTAAAAATTATGCTCGTTAGTCTTGTTGCAATATTGGTATACACGCTTGGATGGATTCTTCATTTTTCGCTCCTTACAATGCCAGGCTCGGGAGATGCTTGGGGTATTCCTACAGGAAATTTTTGGACAGACGTTGTAACAACTCATAAGCAAATGGTATCCGCAAATTACAACCTGACTGCAGATCACCCGTACGGCAGTAAGTGGTTTACGTGGCCATTCATGGCGCGATCGGTATTTTATTGGCAAGGAAGTAATGGGAACCAGTTTATTTACTTACTGGGCAATCCGGTTGTTTGGTGGGGAAGCTTCTTCTTATTTTGTTTTGGTATAGTCTCGTTGTTTTTGAAAATTGCGAGCGGAGCCAAGAGCAGCCTTCGCGAGGTTTTCTCAAGCGGTGCATGGGTGTTTCTTTTGGGATATTTTGTATCGTTTGTCCCTCTCATGCGCGTTCCGCGAGTATTATTTCTGTATCACTATTTAACTCCGCTTCTGTTTTCTTTATTATTTGGTATATGGCTACTAGATTGGGTTATAAAAAAAGGCAAAGTGCGCCAATTATTTCTTGGACTTTCTTTCTTTTCTTTGGTAGTTCCCGTCCCAGGGTGGTGGTATCAAATGACACCCGTGTGGATGTTGTCACTAACATTCGATAGCTCTTTTCCTGCATTTTTACTATGGCGCTTTGTGCTGTTTGCTTGTTTTTTTCTAATCCTTAGCCTGCTTGCAATACTACCTTCCTTTCGGAAAATATTCTTTACACAGCCTGCAATTGTACTGTTTGTTGGCGTGGTTATAGTTCTTGGTTTTATAGTGATAAGTCCAATCACGTACGGAATTCCTTTGTCAGATTCTTGGTATAACCTCCTCTTTTCTACGTTCTCTTCGTGGCGTTAATATGAATACCAAAAACCAATCGGGCGGAATTCTTATTATGAATGTAGTATTATTGGCGATGTTTTTGGTGATGTTTGTAAGTTTAAGTAATGTAACAAGCCTTCAGTATCGTGAAGGAGGGCTGGCAGCACAAGATGAAACGGCATTTCAAATTGCAGAAGCTGGACTCAACTTTGCTCGGTGGAGACTTTCTCACGAACCGACAAATTTTTCACCTATCACTCAAGAGGTGGATGATCAGTTGGAGGGAGTACTTGGGAGTTATACGCTTACGTTTACTGCGCCAGATACGGGTAGTACGGTAGTTAATATTGCTTCTGCTGGGCATACAGCGAACGCTCCTGGGCGAGATGTGATACTCGAGGCAACATATGGGATTCCGTCCCTTGCGCAATATGTAATGCTTACAAATAGTGATGTGTGGTACAAATCCGAAATTCATGGAAAAGTACACTCTAACGGTGGAATTCGAATGGACGGCAACTCTGATAGTTTGATGACGAGCGCAAAAGAAACATACACGTGCCAAGATTTTCATGGATGTCATAATCAAACGAAACCTGGTATTTGGGGGAGTGGAACCGATAGTGCGCTGTGGCAATTTCCTGTTCCTCCTGTCGACTATGGTAGTCTTACACTCGATTTGCTTACCATGAAAACTGCTTCGGAGGATGCAGGGACGTATCTTCTACCTTCAGGAGCACAAGGATATCACATTGTATTTAACGCCGATAATACGTATTCCGTGTACCGTGTTGATACAAAAACTCCTGTTATTCGCTCTTATTTTGAAGATACGGGTTGGGCGTGGATGTCGCATGATATAGCAACTGAAACATTTTTATCGACTGCAGCAGTACCTGAAAATGGCATTATTTATGCAGAAGATACTCTTTGGATACAGGGGGATATTCGTTCTCGCGTGGCAGTAGCTACTGGCCGTTTTCCAGACACTCCAAGTACGAATACCGACCTTATTATTAATGGAAATATTTCCTATGGAGGGGTGATTGATGGAAGTAGAATGCTGGGCGCTGTAGCGCAGGGGAATGTTCTGATTCCATATTCTGCCGCTCCTGATGTGTTGCAAATGGATGGTGCGTATATTGCGCAACACGGAAGATTTGGCAGAAGATACTATACGTCAGGAGCGTACAAGAAGCGCACAAGTATTACTCGGTTTGGTATGGTTGGTAGTAACTTAACTCCCATCACGGAGTGGTCTGATGGTAATAGCGTTGTGCTTAGTGGGTATGAGCAAAGTAGCGCAACGTACGATCCTAATTTACTTTATACTCCGCCGCCATTTTTCCCGACGAGTGGAGAATATCAATTTCTATCATGGAGTAGAAAAGAGTAAACTATATGGAGTATGATTGGCATTGATATATCGGATCAGACAATTAAAATAGTGCAGTTATCATCCGCACCAAAGTGGCGGCTGGTTTCGCATTGCATAAAGACGTTGCCTCGCGGAGTAATTGAAAATGGAGTTGTGCTTGATAAGAAAAAAATGGGAGAAGAAATCATCACAGCTCTTACTTCGTGTCGTATACCAGTAAAAATAAAAGATAGTGTCGTAGCTTCTATTCCGGAAACACAATCCTTCCTCCGGGTTATAGAAATACCCACAATGAGCGAAGATGAAATTCACGAAGCAGTTCGTTGGGAAATAGCTCAACATATTCCGTTTGGATTAGATAACGTCTATGTAGATTGGCAAGCGTGCTCTGCTAGTAATCACTTGGTAAAAAGCGGCGCAATGGAGGTGGAAGTTGGTGCGGCTCAGAAGAAGGTTGTTGACCCACTCTATGATGTTATGCAATTAATAGGGCTTGATGTTGCCGCATTTGAACTTGAGAGTCAGGCTATTATGCGTTCCCTTGTTTCGCGGGATTGGAAACGTAAACAAGGCATCCTAATTATTGATATTGGGAATACGGCTACTAATGTAGTTGTGTACGATTACGGTGCGAGTAGGTTTGCGGCGAGCTTGCCACAGGGAGTGGTACAATTACTTCGAGATGTACCGCAGCAAGATGCGGAGCAAATAACAGAAAACTTACATGCATTGCCGAAATGGTTTTCTGATAGAGTAGAAGCGACAGTGTCTGTTGCTGCAGACGCGCTAGTTCGGGATATCTTTGGTATAGTACAGTATTACGATAGTATTGATACGCAACATGCTGTAAAAGAGATTATTCTCACCGGAGGAGGGTCTAATTTGCTAGGGCTAGATCGAGCATTTCTTAAATATTTTACGGAAGTACACATACAGCGAGGGAATCCGTGGGTGAATATTTTGAAAGGGAAACGGGTCGCAAAACCCCCTATGCCCCTTGAAGAATCTGTTCGATATTCTACTGCTATTGGTCTTGCGCTTCGTTCCTGCGTGCCCCTATGAAAGACGACATTAATTTATTGCCTCCTGGTGCCCAGGCTACTCGCAGGGAGCGTGTGAAGGTGCGTAGAGAGCGTTCATTTAGTATTGCCGCAGTATGTGCGTGTCTGTTTATTCTCGGAGTGTACGGAGTTATTTGGTGGCACTTGAAGAATGCAAAAAGTTCTATTGAAGATCAAATTATTATACAGAATAAAGATAGAATTACTATTTCAGAGCAAAATAAGATATTTAATACATCTATTACCGAAATAGATTCTCGTATAGCGGATGTCACTTTGTGGACTGCTTATATTTCGGATGTGGTGTCTTCCGTTCCAAAAGGAATTCTTATATCGCGTATCGAGCTGGTTGAAGAACCAGAAACCCTCGTCGTCACAGGTACGGCATCGTTGGGGTCTAGTGTTGTTGAATACCAGAGGGCACTTGAAGCGTTGCCGTGGGTGGATCGCGTAGAAGCACCGTTGCAGAATTTTGCACGCGCACCAAAAGCGATTGCGGTGTTTACTATTTTTCACAAGAAGCCCCCTGCTCTATGAAGCAACTTTTTCGCATTCTTATATACGTGTTCTGCCTCAGTTTGCTTGTGGGTGGCATCGTGTATGTCCATATACACGTGAGTGTTTTATGGAGAGATGCCGAATTACGCCTGGTGCAACTTTTAGATGTGCCTGCACAAACGAGTCATACTACCGCTCTGAAAAAAAGATTTGATTTAGCTTCTGCAGAAATGGATACTATTTATGCGGCAATTCCAACGCGAGATGAACTTGTTGCGGTTGTCGCAGCAATCTCTGCCGAAGCCATACGATCTGGAATTTCAGCACAAGTACCTATTGTACAAACAGCAAAGATACCAGAAGAGGGCACGGCCCCTACTCGTTTTGAGGATGTTCGCATTCAAATAGTGGCTTCGGGACAACCCGCAGCATTGGCATTATTTTTACATCGCGTTGAACATCTGCTATACATTCTTCATCTTGCTTCATGGAAAATAGATACCATGCAGAAATCCTCGGTTACCCCGTTTACTTCCGAAGTGCTCTCTGGTGAGCAGGTGGCTCCACCGCTTAGCACTTCTCTTGAGGCGAGTATTTCCCTTATTATACAAAATAAACCTCTAACTCCGTAATCTATGAATATTTGGAAATATCGCATACTACACATTATCTACTTCTATGAGAGAATAATTTCTATTATCATTCTTTGCTTTGGAGGTATGGTTGCGCTTGGTGTAGTGTATCAGTTTTTGTTTACTAGTCCTGCTGTTGAATTTGTACAGGAAACGACGAGCGAAGTTGCTCTCAATCAAGAGGCCGTTTTGCGAGTTACTCTGTGGAGTAAAAAGAGGAAAGATGAGAGTATTGTACCGTTTAGTATTCCAGAGAGCGCATTTGATATCGTTGACGTGACTCCATGAAGTCGGTTCTTTTTTTTGGCTCATTCGACCCTCTTCATGCCGGACATAAACACGCATTCCAGGAAGCGCGATCCTTAGGAGATTATCTTATAGTAGTGGTTGCTCGAGATAGTACTATTCGTGAACAAAAAAAACGATCACCTTATCAGAAAGAATATGAACGACTTGCACAGGTTGCAGCCCAGTGCAGCGTTGATGAGGCGATTCTGGGTGACGAATTCCCGTCTTTGTATACATTACTTACAAGTATTCCATTTGATATTCTTGCGCTTGGCTATGATCAGGTAGCATCTCATGAGAAAATTACTTCACGTTTGGAAAATAGTGGTAAAGGTCATATTTCTATTGTCCGCTTAGCTGCATTTGAGCCCCATCAGTATAAGTCCTCTCTATTGCGCTCTTCATGATACAATAAGGAAATATGACTGACCCAATTATTCTTCCTGTTGGAATTTCTATAGGAATTGTTGCGTTTTTACTCAGCCTGTTACCCGCAGGGTTTTTCTTGTGGATATGGTATTTGCGCAATAAAGACCGCAGTCTTCCATCGGGAACTATTGCTCGGGGATTTTGCCTTGGTATGGCATTGGTTTGGCCTGCATTTTTGTTAGAGCAAAAAGCTCACGAGATATGGAAAATTATCTCTCCTGCAACGGAACGCTACTATGGCGGAAATGTATTACCGATAATTCACATACAAGATCTTCTCTTGCCTGCACTCGCTACCTTTTTTATTGTCGCACTTATCGAGGAAGGGCTTCGATACGCAGCAATGCGATATTGGATACGAAGGAGTAAAAAAATTGATCAGGTGTTTGATGGATTATTGATTGGAGTTGCCGTGGGGCTTGGGTTTGCAACACTTGAAAATACCCTGTATTTCAATAGCCTGTTAGGGAATCAACAGTTTGATACACTCGTATTTGTATTCTTTTTACGATTTATTATTTCAACGCTTGCTCATATTAGTTTCGCCGGCATTATGGGAACACTCATTGCGCGCGGACTTTTTCATATGTTTCAGCCAAAGGCGTATCTTATACCAGCATTTGCTATCCCTTGGTTTTTACATGGCTTGTTCGACCTTCTTTTGGGGACGGGGTATGGCGTATACGCTGTTATTATTTTGTTTCCTGCACTTTTTACGCTTATTCTTTGGACGACCAATCGAGAGTTTTACATCATTCACAGAAACGATGGAAAATTTCTCGCCACATCTCATATGCCAGAAGATTCTTCTATGCGGGTACTTGAAACGGTGGTTCAGACCGAAAATTCTCCCTGGAATAAGCATGCACCTTGGTTGAATACGAATAAGTCATATCGCACTATCATTAATGCGATGAAATTAAAATGAATACAAAGGTACAATATTTTTTATTAGGTATCAGCGCTATATTCCTTGTAGGAATTGGTTTTATTCTCGATAGGGTTGGGGGTTTTGGAATTCGTTCCGACGATGTGTCTTCGTCTATGACACTTTCTTTTTCAGAGCCAGCTTTGCTTGGAGTTCCTTATTATGTGCGCTGGCAGGGAGATGAACAGGTAAACATTGGAGTTATATTGCGATTGGTATCGAAAGAAGAATCATATGTTTTTGGGTTGGGTCAACTGCTTGTTGGTGGAATGTTTATTACAATTCCGTGTTCGCTTACAGAACCACCATTTCGCTTGGAACTCAAAAATGCAATAACTGGCGCTCTGCTTGGGGTAAGCGAAATAGATACGCTTCCGCCAGGACCCGATTGCGTACAGTAGCTTCATTAGCTTATAGCTTCGTTAGCTGCATTAGCTTTTAAGCCTCGCGTAGTCACGTAAGCTAACGAAGCTAGTGAAGCTAAAGAAGCTAACGCAGCTCCCTGAAATACTCAATAGTCTTCGTAAGCCCCGTTTCAATATCGATAGTCGGTTCCCAAGACAGCTTTTCTTTAGCAAGCGAAATGTCTGGTTGGCGTTGTTTCGGGTCGTCTTGCGGAAGATCTTTGTATTCAATTTTTGATGAACTGTTGGTGAGTTTTAGAACTAACTTGGCAAGGTCTTTCATGGAAAGTTCTACGGGGTTGCCAAGGTTTACTGGCCCAATAAAACCGTCTTGGTCCATCATGCTCATCATTCCTGACACTAAGTCGTTAACATAACAAAATGACCTTGTTTGCGTGCCGTCTCCGTATATTGTAATTGGTTTTCCTTCCAACGCTTCCATAATAAAATTACTTACTACACGACCATCTTTCGGATGCATGTGCGGTCCGTATGTATTAAAAATGCGGATAATTCTAATATCAAGATTATGGGATCGGTGGTAATCCATACATAATGTTTCAGCAACTCGCTTGCCTTCATCATAACAACTGCGGATACCAATAGGGTTTACATTACCCCAGTACGATTCACCTTGTGGGTGAACATGTGGGTCGCCATACACTTCAGATGTTGATGCTTGCAGTATTTTTGCGCCACAGCGCTTTGCAAGCCCTAACATATTTACCATGCCAACAGTAGACGTCTTAATTGTCTTTATAGGATTAAATTGATAGTGAATAGGCGAAGCAGGGCACGCAAGGTTATATATTTGGTTTGCGTCAATACCGTGCAATGGTTGCACTATGTCGTGTTCTAATGCAGAAAAATTAGGATTATCCAAAAATGGTTCGATGTTCTTTTTTTGTCCGGTAAAATAGTTGTCTACACAAACTACTTTATCGCCTCGTTGTAATAAGCGTTCAATTAAATGGCTTCCAATGAATCCCGCCCCACCGGTAACTAGGATCTTTGCCATTAGTTTAGTTTTTTACCTTCTCTACAACTTTTGCAAAGATTTCCGGTTCGCTTTCTGCCAGTTCAGAGAGTACTTTTCTGTCGAGCTGTACGTTGTTTTTTCTCATTGCATGAATAAACGTAGAATATGTCATTCCAAGAGGGCGAACTGCGGCGTTAATGTGCATTTGCCACTGAGAACGAAACACTGTTTTCTTTTTTCTTCGATCTCGAAATGCATACAGTCCAGCTTTTAGTACAGCTTCCTTTGCAAGTTTGAAAATTTTGCTTCTTCGTCCACGAAAACCTTTGGCTCGTTTGATCCATTTTTTGTGACGTTTTCGTTTTGGAATGCTTCGTGGTGCGCGCGACATAGTAAAGAGAATTTAAGCGTATGGTATTAAGCGGTTTATTCGACCAGCGTCAGATTTGTGTATGAGATGATCGCTATGTTTCTTTCGGGACTCTTTTCCAGAATCAAGTCCGTTAAAGTGAGCCTGTTTGGTAGCTCGGCGCTGCACCTTTCCAGTTGAGGAAAAGGTAAAACGTTTTACAGCAGCTTTTTTCGTCTTTTGCTTCATAGGGTTGAATACTACAGCCTCAGCTTATTTTCGTCAATAACACGGTTAGTCCGTGTTGAGACCGGGCGAATGAATCCTCTGCTCTTGCCCCTCCTGGAACACCCTGGATAAAGTCACGTAATTTTGCTTCCGCAAGGTCAAATCGTTGCTTTTCTCTTCCTCGAAGTCGAATTTCAAGCTTCACTTTGTGGCCATCTTGAATAAATTCGCTTGCTTGGGAAAGTCTCAGGTTCCAATCATGGTCATCAGTTTTAAGCCCAATTCGAAGTCCTTTCGTGTCTTTTTCTTTGCTTTTTGATTTTTGCTTGGCGTCTTTTTTGCGTTTTTCGTATAAATGCTTTCCTAAGTCCATAATACGTACAACAGGAGGGTTGGCTTTATCGGCAACCATAACCAAATCAGTACCGTCTTCTTGGGCGCGGGCTATTGCATCTGCAATGGCAAACACTCCAAGTTGCGCACCATCTACGCCAATTAACCGCACTTCAGGAGCGGATATTTCTAAGTTTGCGGGAGGCTTCTTTACCTCCACCTTTGGTCGATGTCTATATCTTCGTCGTCTGCTGGGCATAGGGCGTATAGTAGCGTCTCTAGGGGATAAAATCAAGAAAAACCCCCGAACAGCGCATGTGCTGAATCGGGGGTACGGGGCGAAGGAGGGTTAATCTAATTCCAGTAACCTATCGCTTTTTATATGCTTTCTGCAAGCTCTCATCCTTCTCGGTCTAACACAATCGGCGAGGTCTGCCTCAAGACCTTCAACGTGCTTTTCGTCAATTCCCGCACGATGGCCGAAGTCCAAAATCTTGTCAAACGTTATAGTGCCTTCTTGAAGCATCTGCCTTAAGACCATAATAGCCGCTGGAGCAGTGTCATAATCCAACATTGTATTCTCCTTGTTATTGTAGGATATGGGTACTTTCATTTGGCTTTACGTAAGTGGTTGTTTTCGCATTGCCTTCCGGTGAATGTAAAGCAGTGTATGTGTTGTAAAGAACATATTACTTCTACTCTTTTTTTATTATTTTATCAAATGGTGATACGGTATTTCTATGGCAGATTATGCATACAATAAACGCGCTGGGTTCGACTTCGAAATTCTTGAAAAATTCGAAGCGGGTATTTCGTTGCTCGGGACTGAGGTAAAGTCGGTACGAAAGGGGCATATGAGCCTGCGTGGGGCGTTCGTTGCCATTCATAACAGAGAAGCGTTTCTCACTAACGCAACGGTTCCGCCTTGGCAGGTAAGCAATGCACCTACAAACTATGACCCTGTTCGTTCTCGTAAGCTGTTACTCAGCGCATCTGAGCTGAAGTATCTCATTGGTAAAGTAACCACAATTGGCTTGACAATAGTGCCAATTAGGGTATATAATAAAGGATCAGTTATAAAGGTTGAAATAGGGCTAGGGAAAGGGAAAAAGCAGTATAATAAAAAAGAACAACAAAAAGAGCGAGACATAAAAAGAGATGCGGAAATATATATACGAGGGAAAGAGTAGTATAAATACTGGAACATTAACAATTTATTCTTAGTTGGTCTGAATTTTTTAGGAACTTTCAGTCCCCCTTCGCTCGCCTTGAGGCGAGGCTATGGGGGACGACTTTTCTTCGAAAAGTCGGGCATGCTAGGCCTCGAACAGATGTTCATTCTATGTATCAGCGTGTTGTGTGATGATTGAGCACACATGAATCAATTCTTTCACTAGTTAAGTGCAAACTTCTCAAATCGCGTGAAGGCAGTATTTGCTAACGCATTTACTCCATCATTTGCGACTGCTATCGCGTAAATTCGGTAGCCATCGATTCGTATCATCCGTCGGATACATATTCGGTGCAACCTTAGACGGATACGATACTTCGCCTTCGTGACGAAACTATCGGAATTGCACATCACGATACGCACCTATCTTTCTTTGTTGTTTTTTGTGGATAGATGCGTAATACAAAGCAACTGCACACGGAGAAGATTATAGAATACCGTTTGTCACGGCGGTTCAATTCCGCCCATGTCCACACTTCGCTCCCTGCTCACGCAGGGAGCTTCGCGTGGCAGGCCACCTTTCGCATACAGATGTGGGTAGCCTATTTTGAAAAGAAGTGTGCCCCGCAGAGCTCGGCGAGAGACGAGCGGCGTGGGGCTGTAGGTTATAATAATATGTATGTATTATGCGTATATTTTGTTGTTATCAAATAAGCAATATTATATTGGCTCGTCGTATGATCTGAAAAAACGGTTAGCCGAACATAAGAGGGGCGGTGTTTCTGCTACAAAAAACAAGCGTCCATTTGAACTCGTTTTCTACTCCGCATTCACATCTCAAAAACTCGCAATCGATTTTGAAAAATACCTCAAATCCTCTTCCGGTTATGCGTTTCGAAGCAAACGGTTGGTGTAGGTATTGCAGTGGTAGGGAAGGGTTGCTATTACAAGCTAGCTATAAGGAATAAATACGTTATACTAGTGTTATGGTAAAAATTTGGAAGTCTATGAAAGATTTTTTTAATAAAGAAAAAGAAACAAATTATGTAGTTACCTCTGTTAATGAAGAGGTAATTTCTGATACATATAATGCTATTGAGAAGGAAATAGAGTCTTTAAGAAAATATGATAAGGGTGAAAAAGATATAGATGCACAAGATCTCACAGTTGCTGTGCGAAGCGTACGCTGAGCTTCATAGAAAGGGGCAAGTACAATTTCCTCTGTACAAAAAACAGGAACAGGCTATTGATGCTGTTGTAAAGACAGTGAATGCAAACTATTTTGGAGTTGAGCGATTTTTAACGCCTCTTTATAGACTTTTATTGATACTTATTTTAAAATAAAGATACGTCTGTATGACACTACGAAAATCAACTATAGCGGGTGTAATATTTGCCCTTATTATTTTTCTCCTAAATATAAGAAGTTATTGGTGGTTGGAAAGTGAATACAAAATAAATCTGGACGGCAATCTCGATCTCGCATTGATTCCACTCTTTTTTCTCAATCTTTTGATTGGTAGTTATGCAATTTTTATATATTTCTTGCTTCCGATTACATTTGGGTTACTATTTTCTAAGACAATCCGTACTAATGGACGCTTGAAGGAGCTAAGAGAAAACTTTATTGTAATCCTACTCGCTACATGTATTGTTGCAGCCCTATTTGCAATATTACAATTCGGATCTCCGAAGTTATTTCCATTGAGTTTTGAGAATACGCAGAGCCCGCAACAATGTGGGGAGTACGCAAGTGATTTACGTAGAAACACGTGTTACGGTGGCGAAGCAGTTAAGTTGGTTGATACGAGCCTATGTGATAAAAGTGTAGATCCATTTCAGCGCGAAATCTGTTATAGCAATGTCGCCTTACTAAATAAAAAGCCGGAAATCTGCAATCAAATCACAACTTCCCCGAACTTTGTAACATATTGTAAAGCCCAAGCATCGCGCGACCCGCTGATTTGTGATCGCATGCTTCCTAAGGAGCAGGATCCATCTTTCACGAGTACTCCTCAAGAATGTAAGAAACATGTTGCGGATAGGATCAAGTACGACCAAGAGAATCCTCTGGAAAATAAATAAAATCCATTTCGATTAAACAGCCGGGGACTGCCACCTATAAATACCATTTGAGCTCGTCTTCTACGCCGCATACACATCTCAAGGTCTTGCAATCGATTTTGAAAAATACCTAAAATCATCGTCCGGATACGCGTTTCGGAGCAAGCGGTTGGTGGAGTAAAGGTACCTGACACCTTTATCTCCTCTGTGAATCCCACTTTGGCTCGATGTTGTATACTACCGTTGCAGAAATGTGACGGTTTTTTTATCCCCGTAAAATCCTGCTGCATCATGGGGTGAGGTCAAAAACCGTCACATTTCCTTAATTTCCCATAGTAGGGTGTTCCAACCGGTTACGGCTATGTTCGTCCTACGCCAAGGCTACGGACGACGCAGCCACTTATGTCCCGCTGTCCTGCGGGAATCTGGTGAGTGTTGCACTTGGGGGTTGAATTCACCCAAATTTATCTTGAATTCTTGAACACTTTACAAGGTGAATTATGATTACTATTTCTGCTTTGGAGTTTAAGAGGCAACTAAGAAGTGTTGAGGCTGGTGTGGAAGGTGGCTTGCATCATCTTCTTGCGGTTCTCAAGAATGATAGCTCTTTCGCTCGTTTTTTTTCCAACCTTCCGATTGCCAGCGTCCAGTGTGGTAATGAGTTCGAGCTTTTTGCAGCCGAAGGAGGGGACATTATTGAGTCTATGCTTACAGTGAATGATGCAGACATCGAAACACCGGAAGGAAGTGTCGAAATTAAGCGGCACGAGGATGGGGAAATATCCATTGATTGCGGATTTGAGTTTGGTGTTATTTTCTCTGGCAAGCAAGCGGAAGAGTTGATAATTGCGATGCAAAAATTTGTTGCAGCAGCTCCGCCGTAAGAGAACGTTAATCAATACAGTGTTTGAACCGAGTTTTCCTTAGTGAATATTCCGTTCTTTTCTTACCCAAATTACGCAATTGCTAAGTCTCTAATACGTATTGAAAAGGTTTTAATATCCGCAAAGAACGTCTCAATAGGCTGTAAAAGCGGTTCGATAGATTTATAACCGTATTAGCATTTCGACACAGTCTTTGGTTTCGGCCATAAAAAGAAAAGCACTCAACTTTTTGAGTGCATGGTTTTTTGCTGTGGTCTGATTCAAAATTCTGGCTTAGTTCGTCACTTGCTGTTCATATTCCGAGCGCGACTTCCAAAAGCAGTAAGATCCGTATGTCACCTCACCGCTTTCTAACCTAATTCGCGGAATATCCCTACTGTCAAATACCTCGTCAATGGCATCAGGCAATGACATTTTTCTGCCATCGCCAAAGAGCACTGTTACGTCTTCTGGTTGAATGGCTGCTTTTCCATTTCTATCCGTATCAGCGACAGGAAATTCCTCCTCTAGTTCATTAGGGATTTCAGAGAAGGGCACATAAGCATCAATTGTGCCGAAACCCACAAACGTTCGACTATCGACTCTAAAAACAGCCACGGGAGTTCCAACGGGATATTTTATTTCCAAACAGCATTTTTTATCCACATCATCATCTCTCACTAGATTCTCCTATTGAATGGGTTCTATATGTTCAAAGAAATTTTCAGTAAACTCTATCGCAAGAAATAAAGCAAGCTCATTTTTTTACCCACACCCCACATCCCCAATCCTCCCCGCAAAGGTTTGGAACCATTTCGCTGACTTGATAAGGTTTCATTAAAAGAGTACAAGGAATAAGTTCTTTATCAATACACACTTTTGGGAGATATTTTTTGACTATAAGATACGTATTTCGAGCTAACATGACCGTTGCATGGAATGAGAGTCACCCGGTTGAAAAAATAAATAAATTGCGCAGAAGATACGGCAACGGTCCATTCCATATTGAGCGTGTGCGGCTGATATCCCCGCATTGTTCATGTGGACTCCTGGAGGATGATCAAGGGCATTATCCAAGATGCGTAGCTTCTGCTCTTCCATTTGCTAAACATCCTCAAGTGCTGTATTTAAAAACGGAGCAGCAAGGAAAAGCCCTTGATTTCTCGGCTATATTTTTCCAACCCGTGGAGGGAACGTCGTAAGCTCGTTTGTTATGCAAGCGGGCTTTTTTTATTTCACGTTATTCCCCCCTTTCCGCGCATTGCGCGGAATTCGTCTTGCAGCTTTTTTATTTCGTCATCGGTTACATCTTCCAAATCGATAATTCGATTTCGCGCCGCTGCATTTGTTCGTATTAATTCATCCAGTTTCAAGTGTATCGTTTTTGCGTCTCGGTTTTGTGTGTTTTGAATTATAAACACCATAAGGAATGTTATAACGGTGGTGCCTGTATTAATGACAAGCTGCCACGTATCTGAAAAATGAAAAAACGGACCACTACATGCCCAAATAAGTACAATGAACAAAGCTACTATAAACGCCCATGGTTTTCCGAGGACGGTAGCAATTTGGTGGGAAAACTTTCGAAACGTGTCTCGCATATGTGCAGAATACCATATTGCGGATGTGTATACACAATAGTTCGGCCACAATTTTTAGTGCTTGTTAGAAATACTTTCTAGGAGTATAAGGAATTTGTGTACGTAGGGGCATGTGCCTTAACAACTTTTGTTTGAATTTCCGCTTTAGGAGGTTGAGCATGAAGTCTTTAGAATCTCTCACGTTATGCGAGACGTTGCGTGTGTTGAAAATTCGTCCACTCTGTCTTACTACCGAGTTTCAGTGCGAGGTAGAAATGAATTGGCTGCAAGCACCTCTGAGTATGAAGATCACAAAGATCTTTTGTTTTGTTTTTCGCATAAGCTGTCTAACCGCGTTGTTTTGTTGTTTGAAAATGGTCACGGTGTATCTAGATTCAGGGAGTTTGGTTACTTCTCTTCTTTGGAGTCTGTATGCAGCTGCGTTTGCGCTCGTGGCAATAATTTGTTATCCGGCATTTAAAGCAACCCGGCAACCCGGTGTTTGGTGGGAAATTAGTTCGATGGAAGATTACATTGAGCGGCGAGGTATCTTGCCTTTGCCGATGACGGTGTATCGAATGGTCAATGACATAAAAGTCTGTTGTCCAGGAACTGAGGTTACAGTTTTGGTAGCGAAAAAGGAAAATGTCGAAATCGGAAAATTTTTGTTTGTTGGGTGTGACGGTAGGGCACACTTAATAGCAACATGGAAAGATAGGAGCAAGTAATGTCTTTGGTTCATTTTATAGAGTAACGCCGGTTCTTTTTGAGAACCGGCGCTTTTTTTGCTGAAAAAGGTTAGGTATCGTAGTATGATACGGCTATGGTGAATATTCAAAGGGAGCTTATTGCGGATATTAGAGAGGCGCTCGAGTCTGCTATAAAAGACGGTGCTCTTGTATTTGATATGGGAAATGTACCAATAGTTGTGAAGCGCACGGAAGATGCTTTGCACGGGCATTATTCGAGTCCGCTTTCGCTTGCTCTTGCAAAAATTGCGCAAAAATCACCATTGGAAATTGCGGGTATTATTTCTACGCATATGCCGAAGAGGGAATATATCGACAAAGTAGAAGTGGCTGCTCCTGGTTTTTTAAATATTACAATTCAAGATACGTATCTTGCATCTCGACTTGATAACTTGCCAAACGATGATTTTCGCTCTGCGTGCAATGTGGGGAATAACAAAACTATTAACATGGAATTTATTTCTGCAAATCCTACCGGCCCACTTACGCTTGGGAATGCGCGTACCGCATTTTCTGCAGATACGCTTGGCTCTGTTATGGAATATGCGGGGTATAATGTGATTCGGGAATATTATATCAACGATGCGGGTGAACAAATACAAAAGTTAGGCGAGTCGGTACTGCGCAGAATACTAGAACAACAAGGGTTGACCGTTGATTTTGCAGAAGACTTGTACCAAGGGGAATATATTATCGATATCGCAAAAAATATTGCGGAAGAATATACAGAAGAAAAAGGCAAAACATTTCAAGTTTCTGATTTAGATAACGTAGAATTACTGGCAGAAATCAGTACGAAAGCAATGCATCGTTGTTTGGCTGCTATTAAGCAAACAATTCATAATGACCTGCATATAGATTTTGATGTGTGGACATCTGAAAGACAAGTTCGTGAAAGTGGGGAAATTGAAAAGGTAATTGGCAGGTTGAAGGAAAAAAACTTGATGTATGAAAAAGACGGTGCTCAGTTTATAAAAACAACGGAGTTTGGGGACGATAAAGATAGAGTGATGATTAAGGCAAATGGTGCGTATGCATACATTACGCCAGACGTTGCATACCACCAATTAAAGTTTGATAGGGAGTTCGATATGATTTTTACGTATTTGGGTGCAGACCACCAGGGGCATATTCCAAAGTTGAAAGCTGCACTTGAGGCGCTTGGAAACGATACAAAAAAACTTCACATGATAGTTGCGCAGTGGTTAGAAATTGTGCAAGGCGGTAAACAGGTTGCACTTTCTAAGCGTAGGGGCAATGTATATTCGCTTAAAGAACTTATAGACGAAATTGGCTATGATGCGGCACGTTTTTTTATGATTGAGCATGCATTAGAAAGTCATATGGTTTTGGATTTAGATGTTGCAAAAGAAAAAAGCGATGCGAACCCTGTGTACTATGTGCAATATGCGTATGTTCGATTAGAGGCGATTATCCGAAAGGCAAAAGTATCTGGAGTTATTCCATATCGGGAAGTTGCGGATGAAGTACCACCACGTGTAACTATTACTCATCAATCTGAGCGGGAACTCGCACTGCAACTGTTTGCATTTCCTGAAGTTATTGAAAGTATCGCGAGTTCTTTTGGAGTGCATCAGTTAGCTCGCTATGCGTATGATCTAGCTCGTGCCGTGAACGCATTTTATCGAGATGTACAGGTATTGAACGGGGAAGATGAAGCGACTATAAAAAGCCGTTTGCAAATAGTAGTAGCAGCGCATGCCATATTAGGCAACGTAATAGACTTGCTTGGGATCAGTAAACCAGATGTAATGTGAAGCCCCGCAAAGGCGGGGCGGAATCCCCCATAGCCTGGGGCGAAGGGGGATGTTTTGATAGAATTTAAAAAGTGTGGTTTTGCCTATCTGGCCTGGGTAGTTTATGCTTGATACATGCGAATCGGTATAGATGCACACATTGTATTGAAGGAGCACAAGCGGTATGACCGTCGAATAGCTCAATATACTGCTGATTTAATTATTAGCCTTATTGATTCTGACGCAAAGAAAGAGCATACGTGGGTGTTGTTTTTCGATAGTCGTATGAAAAATACGAA
Organism: bacterium; assembly: GCA_027624555.1. Classification (GTDB taxonomy): domain Bacteria; phylum Patescibacteriota; class Andersenbacteria; order UBA10190; family UBA10190; genus HO2-45-11b. The sequence continues at coordinate 28,934 of JAQBWN010000005.1, forward strand.
GAAGTTTGAGCGAGATAATGTAGAAATAAAGCATTTTCCATTCGTGCAATATCGAAAATATATGCCCGTTCTGTATTCGCATATGCTTGTTGCATCGTTCTTAACTGCTGCACGGCTCGATATATTTCATTCTCCGGAAGGGCTGATTCCGTTCCTGTACCCTGGAAACATTATTACAACATTTCACTATGTTCCCAAAGGTGAAAGTGAAAGTAACGTATTTGCGCGAACATTTATGCTTGGGGCACTGGTTGCGTTTTCTCAACTATGCAAGCGAGCGCAAAGAATTATTGTGAGTAAAAGATCAGACAAAACATTACTCCATAAAAAACACGGGGTTGCCACTTCTCGAATTGTTGTAATGGAAGACGATGATCTAAATGCAGTTGATTGGGGGAAGAGGGTAAAAGAGCTGAAAAAATTGTATCAAGAAGTAGCCAGCGTATAGTATGCGCGAGGTTTCTCCGCGTGTTGTCAGTGACGAGCTGGAACGAGAAGTTCTTATCTTTTGGGATGAAAATAAGATTTTCGAAAAATCTTTAGAACAACATAAAAACGATACGCTTTTTACGTTTTATGATGGGCCGCCGTATGCAACAGGAAAGCCGCATTATGGGCACATCCTTATATCGGCTATTAAAGATACCGTTTTACGGTATAAAACGATGAAGGGCTACTATGTGCCACGCAGAGTTGGGTGGGATACGCATGGGTTGCCGATTGAAAATATTGTAGAAAAAGAATTGGGAATAACTTCAAAAAAACAAATTGAAGACGATATAGAAGGGTTTAATAAGAAGTGTAGGGAAACGGTATACCTGTATGTAGATATGTTTAGGGATACATTGAAGCGCATTGGGAGATGGGCGGAGTATGGAAATGAATATTCAACACTAGATAGAGACTACATGGAATCCGAGTGGTGGGTATTTCAGCAGTTGTGGAATCAGGAATTAATTTACAAGTCGTTTCGCACTACTCCGTACTGCACGCGTTGCGCAACGCCGTTGTCGAATTTTGAAGTTGGTATGGCGTACAAAGAGGTGAAGGATATGACGGTATATGTTGCGTTGCGGGGGACAAATAATCAGCAGCTGATTATTTGGACCACAACGCCATGGACGTTGCCGGGGAACGTTGCCGTTGCGTTTAATCCTGAAATTTTGTACGTTGTTGCGAAAAAAGAGACACGAGAATATATTCTTGCAAAAGATAGGGTGCAGAACGTATTAGGTGATGACGCAGAAATTATTCGAGAGGTATCTGTGGCAGAGCTAAGCCAGATGACGTACGAACCGCTGTATGAATCCGCGCTCACTGAAGAAGAAAAGCAAAAATCTTTCCGCCTTGTTCCGAGCGGTCATGTAACCGCAACAGACGGTACAGGCCTTGTGCATATGGCACCAGCGTTTGGTGAAGCAGATCATGAGGTGGCGAAAAAGGCGGGGCTCCCGATATTACGCATAATTGATACGCTTGGAAATTTCATGCCGGAAGTACCCAACTGGGCGGGAAGAAATATTTTTGATTCCCAGAAAGCCATTATGAAAGATTTGGATACTCGCGGATTGTTGTTTAAACGAGAGCTTGTAACTCATAGCTATCCGTTTTGCTGGAGATGCGATACGCCACTCATCTACTTCGCGCTGGATTCTTGGTTCTTGAAAGTGTCGGAATTGAAAGATGCAATGCAGTCAAGCAATCAAGATATTTCTTGGGTGCCAGAGCACGTGAAAGAAGGACGTTTTGGAAAAGGTATAGAGTCGGCACCCGATTGGGCAATTTCACGAAACCGATTTTGGAGTGTTCCAATGCCAATTTGGGAATGTGATGCGTGTGAGGAGCGTGCGTGTGTTGGGAGCGTTGCGCAGTTGCAGGAATTATCTGGCGCATCAGACGAACAAGTAAAAGACATTCACCGGCCGTATGTGGACGATATATTTTGGAAGCACGCAGGGTGTGAAGGAGTTATGAGAAGAATTTCAGAGGTTCTAGACGTTTGGTTTGATTCTGGAAGTATGCCGTATGCGCAGTATCATTACCCATTTGAAAATAAGGAGCTTGTTGAGAAGGGGTATCCTGCAGATTTTATTACCGAGAGTATAGAAATGACGCGTGCGTGGTTTTACGTTCTCCATGTGTTGGCAACGGCACTCACGAAAGAAGATGTAGGTCTCGGAAAAAATAAGCCAGCGTTTTCTCATGCAGTAGCGTCTGGGCTTATTTTTGCGGAAGATGGGCGCAAATTATCTAAGAAATTGAAAAATTACCCAGAGATAGAACCAACGTTGAAAAGTTATGGAGCGGATGTGTTGCGATTCTATTTGCTTTCGAGTAGCACACTTGGAGAGCCGTATAAGTTTTCGGAAAAAGATATGCGGCAGATACAGCGCAATGTGTATATGACGCTTTGGAATGTGTATAGCATGTACACACGGTATGCATTGGTGCACGCGTTCGGGGGTGGGAGCGTAGGTGAGTCGTCTAATTCGCTTGATCGTTGGATAATTTCCCGCACAAATCAATTAATTTCTGAAGTTACTATGCATACAGATGCATATCGCATAGACAGCGCATCGCGGCTATTTATCGCGTATATCGATGACTTGAGCAATTGGTACATTCGTCGTTCTCGTGGCCGGCTGCAGCACCCGAAAGACGATGCTGAGCGCGATGAAGTATTTGGAACATTGCACAGTGTACTTGTTACAGTGAGTAAGCTCCTTGCGCCATTTATGCCATTTGTATCTGAAAATATGTACGGGAATTTAACTGACGAAGAGTCTGTTCATCTATCAGTCTACCCACTCCCTCAATCATTTGATCAAAATATTCTTGAAAGCATGCAACGTGTTCGAGATGCGGTATCGCAAGGGCTTTCACTTCGCGCAGAGGCAAAAATAAAAGTACGTCAAAAGCTGCAGGCATTTATGGTTACACATACAGGGTTTAGCGCAGAAGATATTGCGATGATTCAAGAGGAAGTGAACGTGAACGAAGTTGTAGTTTCTGATGAGATTTCGCTGAATACAAATATAACGCCCGCATTGAAACAAGAAGGCATAGCCCGCGATATTATTCGGTTTGGTCAATCGCTTCGCAAACAAGCGCTTTACGCGCTGGATGATCGAATTGTTGTGGGTATACAAACAGATAACGTAGAAATATTTGAAGTATTACGCCTGCATAAAGAAATGATTTCAGAAGCGCTACAAACGGATGCAATAGACGATGTATTAGAAGATGCAGACGTGAGTGAAGAAGTGCAACTTGATGGAGCGAGGGTGATTATTGCGGTGAAGAAAGGGTAGCGTAGTTCCCCTCGCCCTAATTAGGGAGAGGGTTAGGGTGAGGGCAGGTGAGATGCAATATCTTCTACTACCCCATTAATATTCTTCATCACTTCTGTATTTGTGTATCGCAATACTTGTATGCCGCATACGTTTAAATATTTTGTGCGTTCCCGATCATACGATTCTGCGTCTGTCGTATAATGCGAATCTCCATCAATCTCTATCGCTAGATGAAGCTCTGCACAGTAAAAATCAACAACATATCTTCCGAATGATTGTTGTCGACGAAACTTATATCCCAGTAATCTCTTATTGCGTAAAAAATACCACAGCCGCTGTTCCGGTTCCGGAACGATTTTTCTTAAATTTCGTCGTATAGGTGTTGATCGTTTCTGATTATGGATCATTCCCATATATGTATCATACATCGCTTTTTACCTGCCCTCACCCTCCCGCCTGTTGGCGAGGAGCCCTCTCCCCAATTGGGGAGAGGGGATATTTCTGTGCTATAATAACCCGTATTATGCCCATATCTCGCATTGTTTCAGCCCTCGTATTTACTCGCAAAAATAGCGGTGAAGCAGACCGAATTGTGACGTTTTTTACTAAAGAAGAGGGGCTAATTCGGGTAATTGCAAAAGGGGTTCGAAAAATTCCATCTGCCAGAGGGGGGCATTTGGAACCATGTACAAGAGTATCTGTGGCTCTTCATGAGAGCAGGGCCCGCATCTCTGGGGAGGTTGGCATATATGCCGGGAAAATAGAAACGGAAGAATATTTTCATACATTACGTGAAGATGCGGACGCTTTTTCTCGTGCATGCGGACACATTCGGTTATTTCATACGCTTTTTGAGGCGGGGCAAGCGGCTCCAGATATATTTGATGCATTACTTCAGGCGTGGCGCGTATACCCAACACTTTCCCACGCAAGGCGAATTGTTATGGATGCTTCGCTTTCACTTCGTATGATTCATCATGCGGGCATAGTGCCAGACATGCGCTCATGGAATACCAATACTACAAAAGATACATCGCGTGCGGTTATTAAATATCTTACAGAATATCCGTCTCATGCATCTCGAATTTCCCTATCAGAAGAAGATGCAAATTTTTTACAACGAGGCATGAAGGACCTGCTTACCAAAACCCTTATGGTATACTCTTAGGAAATGAACGAGCCAAAAAATAATCCTGGAAAAGAAGAAGATAGCATCTCGATGTTGCGTCGTAATTTGTATTCTAAGGATGAGTCAAATGAGTTAAAAAAACGAACGAACGAGCTCCTAACTCCCGCGCAACCAAAAGTATTTCCTGAAGCAGTGGCACGAATGAGTCCGCCACTCATAAATATTATGGATATAAAAACAAAGCGGAGAAGAAAAATAGTTATTCGAACGATGCTTGGCGCTCTTGCGACTAGCATTTTTATTGGCGGTGTATTTCTCACGGTTTGGTATAGGGGTACGCAACAAGTTAAGCAGTCGCAAATCGGAATAGAAATAGGTGCGCCGGAACATTTTACCGCAGGGAGCGAATTTACTTACAATCTTGTAGTTAGGAATACGAGTAAAGTAGACTGGGGCTCCGTGGATGTCACACTCACTACGCCGACAGGATTTTCGTATGAATCTTCTAGTCCCGAAGGGAAACCAAGTGACCAAAACATATCAGTATCACTACCACCTCTTTTAGAAAATGAAAGCTCAACATTTACGGTTACGGGAAGGTTGGTTGGAGAAGAAGGTTCAAGTGCGCTTTCTCGCGTAGAAGTACGGGTAAGTCCGAAGAATTTTCCAAAAGAAAGAATTGTGCAATCAAAAACAACTACAACGCTCATTTCTGCAATTCCACTCGAGGTTTCTATAGAGGCAGGCTCAAATGCTGCAGTAGGCGAGCGCATTGCAGCCGTTATTCATATTCGGAATCTGAGTGACACAAAAATTACGGGTGCGCTCTTGAGGCTTACGCCAACGCCTGGCATGCAGCTCGCGGTCGAAGATACGGGATTTAGTGCGGAGTTTTCAGTGGTTGATTCTTTTTGGAGGCTTCCCGACATTCAGCCACTCGATGAAGTGGTGCGATATTCTGTGTTATACGTAACGGGAAATTCTGGTGACCAAAGAGAGCTTTCTATTGCAGTAACGCAAGATCAAAAAAATCAAACATTTACCCTTCGTAAAATCTCTCATGTAGTTTCAGTTACCTCTGCCCAAATTTCGGTAGCACAAACATTTAATAACGATACGAGTGGAAAGTTAGTAATTGGTGCGGGTGCACGCGTAGATGGTGCTATTGAATATAAAAATACAGGTACAAACGGTTTAACAGACGCCATTGTAAAAGTGAAGTTTGAAGGAACGGGTCTTGATGCTTCTTCTATTACACTTAATTCTGGCGCATATGACCCCACAGCAAACACTATTACATGGACTGCTGCTTCAGTACCTACACTCAAGCGTATTCTTCCGGGAGCAAGTGGAAAAATTACCTATTCATTTAACACGCTTCCGTATGATAAATTCCCACTTGTCCCGAACGGAAAAAACCAACAACTCATCGCGTCTGCATCGCTAGACAGTCCGGATTTACCAAAGCCAACCGGGCAAATTCGCCAGGTAGTATCAGGCAGATTTTTCATGCCGATTTCTACGGATGTTTTGATGGGAATAGATGCATTTTATGATGACGGTAGGTTGGGAATTACTAGTACAGGCCCGCTGCCTCCCAAAGTTGGAGAACAAACAACGTATACCCTCCGTACCAGAGTTGGGTCATCTTTAAACGATATTGAGAATGCGAAAGTTACAATTATATTGCCGGATGGCGTTTCGTATACGAATAGTTCATATAAAACGGCAGGAGATATTGAATTTAATGATCGTACTAATACGTTTGTATGGACGATTCCGCTTCTCGAAGGACTTACCGGCAGGTCTGTTCCGCTCCATGAACTTGATATGCAAATTGCAATTACTCCCGGAGCAAATGTTCGTGGGAAGGTTGTACCGTTTGTCCAAAACATTCAATTCACTGGAACAGATTCGTTTGCAGACATACCTTTGCAGGCGGGTGTAACGGATGTACCAACAACGCGAAGCGCTGATAGCAAGAACGGAGACGTGGAGTAGATGTTTAGCTTTCACATAAAGAAAAAACTTAACAAAGCGAGGCTCTCCGAGCTTACTACCCCTCATGGGAAGATTCCTGGGCCGTTTTTTCAGTTTGTCGCAACACAAGGTGCTATTCGTGGACAAGTGATGAGTGAAGATATGGAGGCGCTAGGAGCAGATATTATGTTGGCAAATACGTATCATCTTCACCTCAGGCCGGGTGAAGATGTTATTCAACAAGCGGGCAATCTGCATGGCTTTATGCAGTGGGATAAGCCTCTTACCACGGATTCTGGCGGGTATCAGGTATTTAGTTTAGGGAAACATGTAAAAATAGACTCGGACGGCGTAACATTCCAAAGCCCGCTGGATGGAAATAGCCACCGGTTTACTCCTGAAATTACGATGCAAATACAGGCAAAATTAGGGCCCGATATCGTAATGCCACTTGATGTATGTACGCCGTTTTCTGCCTCTAAGGAGGATGTAGAAAAGGCTATAAACTTATCTACTGCATGGGCTAAGCGCTGCATCGAAGAACAAATTCGCTTACAAAGTCCGCAATGTTTATATGGAATTATTCAGGGTGGCGTGTATCCAGAGTTGCGCGAACAAGCTGCGCAGAAATTACGCAACATAGGATTTTTTGGATATAGCATTGGCGGAGAGTTGCAAGAAAAGGGGAAAAAAGAGATTAAAAAAATAGTTGCAATAACGGTTGCTCAAATACCAGAAGATGCACCGCGATACCTCATGGGATACGGAAAGCCGGAAGACATTGTAGAAGCCGTTCGATTAGGAATAGATCAGTTTGATTGTGTGTTACCAATTCGTAATGCTCGTCATGGGCAAGTATTTTCCAAGTTACATACAGAAGAACTTGCTCGATGTCTGCAAAATCCGGACTATCCTATAGACCCGAAAAAATTGTATACAGTAATAGATATTACAAAGTCTGCATTTGCAAATGATGAAACGGTTTTTGCGCCAAATAACCCGGTGATTACAAAGCCGTACACGCATTCCTATGTTCATCATTTAATGCGTGCCGAAGCGCCTTCTGGCATGCGCCTGGCGGTACTTGCGAATATTCATTTTTACGTTGAGCTCATGAAAAGTATACGGGAGATAATCGCGGAAAAAGGAGTATAATGTAAGTATGGGACTTTTATCGTCACTCTTTTTTGGGGAAGGGAAGAAAAAAAGAAGAGCGCATGAAGCGTGCTGCTCAGGGGCAGGGGGTTGTTGGAAATATTCTCGGTACTAGCCCGTATATGAAACAATGGGGTAGAGAAAAGCGTGAAATTATGGAACAATATGACAAAAAAGAGATATCAATTAGGAAACAGCTGAGACGGGAAGATATAGACATTGCGCGGGGGCTTGCGAAGGATCGGGGTCGGTACCAGCGGAAGATGGGTCCTGAAAAGGGTGAAAAATATTAAGGAGAACATGAACGGGATGAGTGGCGAAAAATCCAACGCGAACGTGACAGAGAACTTGTTATAAGAGAGTTGGAAAGAAACGAAGCCATCCGAAATATTCAAAAAAATATAAAACAGTGGAAGGAGTGATTAGCTTGTAGCTTCGTTAGCTTCACTAGCTTCGTTAGCTTATTTGATATAGTCTTATTTTATATGAAATCTGCAGTATCTATGGACACAATTGTAAATCTCGCCAAGCGGCGTGGTTTTGTATTTGCCGGGTCTGAGATATACGGCGGGCTTGCGAATAGCTGGGACTACGGCCCACTTGGTGTTGAGCTTAAAAACAATATAAAACAGGCTTGGTGGAAGAAATTTGTGACATCCCGTCTCGATATGGTTGGTATAGATGGCGCTCTTATTATGAATCCCAAAGTGTGGGAAGCAAGTGGCCACGTGGCAACGTTTACGGATCCGCTTGTGGAATGCAAAAGTTGTCATGAAAGATATAGATCAGATCAAATAGATGTAGCAAAGCCGTGCCAAAAATGTGGCAATAAAGGGACGTTTACAGAGCCGGCTGCATTTAATTTAATGTTGAAAACATTTTTAGGGCCCAAAGAAGACGCAACTGCTGCTGCATATATGCGTCCGGAAACGGCTCAGGCGATGTTTGTGGATTTTAATCAAGTGCTTACAAGTAGCCGGAAGCGCGTACCATTTGGTATTGCTCAAATTGGTCACGCGTTTAGAAACGAAATTACTCCGGGCAACTTTATTTTTCGTACAAGAGAGTTTGATATTATGGAGTTTGAATATTTTGTACATGTTAATGAATGGGAAAAGCATTTTGCGTATTGGTTGGAACAGATGCATGAGTGGATTGCAGAGTGCGGAATAGATGCAGAAAAATCACATGATTTAGAAGTTTCCGCAGAAGACAGGGCGCATTATTCCAAGAGGACGGTAGATATTGAATTTGATTTTCCGTTCGGTCGCAAAGAATTATATGGACTCGCGTACAGGGGCGATTTTGATTTAAAAAATCATAGCCAACATTCTGGAAAGGAACTTGTATACACAGACCCTATTACAAACGAAAAATATATTCCCCATGTTATAGAACCTACGTTTGGGCTTGATAGAACGTTTTTAGCAGTATTGCTTTCGGCGTATGACGAAGAAATGGGCGAAGATGGTGAAAAACGTGTAGTACTTCGCCTGAAGCCGCATTTAGCCCCAGTTAAAGTCGCTATATTGCCGTTAATGAAAAAAGAAGAATTAGTACATATTGCGAAGCCGTTGGCGGAAAAATTAGCAAAGAACTTTGCCGTTGAATATGACGAAACGCAATCTATCGGAAAGCGGTATAGAAGGCAAGATGAAATCGGAACGCCGTACTGCGTGACGGTGGATTATGATTCTTTGGAAGACAAAGCAGTTACCGTGCGCGAGCGAGACTCTATGAAACAGGAACGAATTTCACTTGAAAAATTACCGGAATATCTGAAAGAACGAGTGGGGTAGCGATCGCAGCGTCTCCTCCCCTTTTCAAGGGGGAGAGGCTTTACGGGCGAATGCTTTTCTTTTTTGTACTTATTCTGTACTGTATCTGTATGTCACAATTTCCACTCATACAAAAAACATTAGTTTCGGGTCTTCGAACAATTATTATGCCACGGGAGCAAATGGCTTCCGCAACAATTTTAGTGTTAATAGGCGTAGGCTCTCGCTACGAAACGCCCAAGCAATCTGGGCTTTCGCATTTCTTAGAACATATGTTTTTTAAAGGAACAGAAAATCGCCCAACTACGAAAGAAATAGCAGAAGCAATTGATAACGTGGGTGGAGAATTTAATGCATTTACTACAGAGGAGTTTACAGGATATTATGTAAAGGTTGCGGCTGAACATATTGAGCGAGGTGCAGATGTGGTCTCAGATATTTTGCTACGGCCACTGTTCCCGGTAGAAGAAATTGAACGCGAGCGCGGAGTTATTCAGGAAGAAATTAAAATGTATACAGACAATCCAATGCGCCATATTAACAATCTTTGGCAGAAAGTGATGTTTGGGGAGCATCCACTTGGAAAACGAGTAGATGGGTATAAAGAAACGGTGGCGGCACTCAAACGCAAAGATTTTCTTTCTTATGTTAAGTCACATTATCATACTGGTAATGCTATAGTAGTGGTTGCGGGGAATGTCGATGTAAAGAAAACTCATAAACTTTTGGCAAAGTTGTTCAGCCCGTTAGTTGTAGGGAATGAAACAATTCCAAAAAATGCTCCGAAGAGATTACCCGTACAAAAGTTTATACACGAATATCGAAAAGACTTGGACCAAACCCACATGATGGTTGGAGTACCAGGAATTGCAGCATCAGATCCTCGAAAATACCAAGCGGAACTTTTAGCAGCTATGTTAGGTGGCGGTATGAGCAGCAGATTATTTTTGAATGTTCGCGAACGCAATGGCTTGGCATATATGGTGCGTACATCTTCTGAGTCATATACGGATACCGGAAGTTTTGTAACCCAAACAGGCGTGCGGACAGAAAAAGCATTGGACGCGCTGAAGTTGATCTTGGAAGAATACGACCGCATTATGGAAGAGGTAGTTTCTGAAGAAGAACTGCATAAAGTAAAGCAAATGGCACGAGGCAACAGCGTACTTGATTTGGAGGAAACAAACGCACTTGCACTGTTTGCCAGTGTGCAAGAATTAACAGAGCGCGATGTGTTGACGCCAGATGAAATGATGAAAAAAATAGATGCCGTAACACCAGAAGATATTCAAAAACTCGCACGCGAATTGCTCCAGAAAGACAAGCGCGCATTTGCTCTCCTTGGCCCTCAAAAGTCTTCTGCTACATTTGAGAAACTGCTAAGATAGGTGTAGAATACATATATATGGCTAAGGGTACGCTTATAGATATTTCTTCGGCTACGATACTTCGCGTTATTTTGTTCGGCATCTTGTTTTGGTCACTTTTTGTATTGCGCGATGTTCTCCTGATGTTAATTGGGGCAGTTATTATCGCATTTGCGATGGAGCCTTTGGCCCATAAGCTTCGGCAATATAATGTTCCTCGGGGAGTATCTGTTGTTGTTGTGTGTTTGTTTTTTGTTGGCGTTATAGCCGTTGCCGTTACATTAATACTTCCGATACTCGCAGAGCAAACAATACAGCTTTCCTCCCAGCTTCCGGAAATGATACAAGGTCTTGAACAAAAATTTGGAGGATTGTTGGGGCTTAATTCTGAAGTACTAGCACCTCAACTGCAGCAGAATTTAAGTTCTTTCGGTAATAATTTAACAAACATAAGCAGTGTAGTATTTCAGCAAACACGGTCAATTTTTTCTGGTGTTCTTTCGCTTATGTTAGTATTTATTATTGCATTTTATTTAGTAATAGAAGAAGACGCACTTAAAAAACTGTTTCGATTTATTATACCTAGTCACCATATGGCATATGTCGAACTGATGATAGATAGGATTCAGACAAAGCTTGGTAGGTGGGTGCTTGCTCAAATGTTTCTTGGGTTAGTTGTGGGGCTAGCCGTTGGTATAGGGCTTTGGGCTATTGGGGTGAAATATGCGCTTGCACTCGGACTTATTGCTGGCCTTCTTGAGGTGTTTCCTGTTATTGGACCAATAATTTCAGGAGCCCTTGGTGTTTTTATCGCGCTTTCTCAGTCGGTAATACTCGGAGTTTTTGCGTTGGTGTTGTACATCATTATTCAGCAAACGGAAAATCATGTTCTTATTCCAAGTATTATGCGCAAAGCAACGGGGTTAAATCCACTGGTTACGTTAATTGCAGTGTTACTGGGTGGGCGGCTTGCGGGACTAACCGGAGTAATACTTTCTGTTCCTGTTGCAACAATTATTAGTATTATACTTGCAGATTTTTTCTCTACTTCAACCGGAGATGATGAACTTGCAGGGTAACAATTTTTAACTTTTAGTATTTTTTGATATGAATGTATGGCACGACGTTTCGTACGGGGAGAATATGCCCGAAGAAGTAAATGTAATTATTGAGATTCCGACAGGGTCACAAAACAAATATGAAATAGACAAAGACTCTGGGCTTCTCAAGCTAGACCGCGTTTTGTATTCTCCTTTTCATTATCCTGGTGATTATGGATTTATTCCACAAACGCTTGGGCAGGATAACGACCCCTTGGATGGGCTGGTGCTGGTAAACTTTCCTACATACCCGCTTACCCTGATATCTGTTCGCCCTATTGGTGTACTCCGCATGGTAGATGGCGGCGAAGGCGACGAGAAGATTTTATGTGTGCCGGTAGATGATGTGCGGCACAGCGGTGCAAATAAGTTATCGGACATACCCCAAGCAGTACAAGACGAAATTGCTCATTTCTTCCAAACATATAAGCAGTTAGAAAAAAAGTCAGTAGAAATAAACGGATGGGGAGATGCCGATGAGGCGAAGCAGATTATTCGAGACGGGGTTGCTCGGTATCAGGAAAAGTTTAGCGCAAAGAAAGCGTAAGAATAATTGCGATAGAACAAAAAACAATTTGCCAAAGCCCTCCAACGAGCGGGCTTGGCGTTTCCCGTTGAATGATTTCATGAAAGTGAAATATTGCTTGAATGCTTTTTGGCGACCGCTTTTGCCTATTTTTTCCCATAAAACTCCATGCTGCATGCAATATATCTGGCGCATTGCCCCCTGCAATTGCGACAAGTATAGGAATAGCAAATAGTGAGTTATCTAGAATAATATAGCTTGCAACTAATCCAGAAACTACATCCAGGCTAACAAGAAAAAACGGATACCGCTTAAAGTGGTGCGGGTAAATATTCCAGTGCAAAAACATATCAGATACCAAATGCATTAAAAATGCACCTAAAAATATGACAAATACATTCGTGAAAGCAAACCCAAACGGCAGGCTTATAATAGTATGCGAAAACGATAGCATATACGGGAAGTATATCGTATTATTCTTTTTATGATAGATAGTCACGCGCATATATTGGCACAGCAGTTTGATTCTGATCGGGAAGCGCTGATTTCTTCTGCCAAAAAAAGTGGTCTTGTCTGGATAGAAGTTGGAACTGATGTTTTGGGAAGTAAACATGCAGTTGCGTTGGCCGAGCAACATGCAAATATATTTTCATCCGTCGGCGTGCACCCGGATGATATTGCAAATATTCAAGAAGACGATTGGAATACACTCGAGGGGCTCGCGGGTAATAAAAAAGTCTGTGCAATAGGGGAAATAGGTTTTGATACGTATAGAGACGGAACTATTGCGGAACAAGAGCCAGTGCTTCGACGGTTTATTAATCTTGCACAAAAAACAAACAAGCCAGTTATATTCCATGTGCGAAGTAAGTCTGCGAGTGGCGCGTCTGCCTCCTCAACACCAGGTGTTGGCGCGTTAACACCTGGTGTTTTCCCGGCAGACGCTCATGCTGAATTACTTCGCGTTCTTGCTTCCTACCCAACATCAGAATTACCACCGGGCGTTATCCACACATTCAGCGGAACGCAAGAACAAGCGGAGCAATACATCTCCCTTGGTATGATGATTTCTTTTTCTGGAGTTATTACATTTAAAAACGCGGGGGAGCTTCGCGAAATAGCAAAAAACATTCCACTTGAGTCTATGGTAGTTGAAACAGATTGCCCGTTTCTCACACCAGAACCGTTCAGGGGGAAACGTAACGAACCTAGCTTTGTTCGCTATGTTATAGCTCGCATTGCAGAAATCCGAGGAGTTTCATTTGAAGAAATAGAACAAGCAACGCATCAGAATGCAAAAAAACTATTTGCACTTGACTAGATACATTATAGGACTATATTTATTTTGTCAGGTTTCTTTGACAAAGTTTGGTAAAGGGGTTAAGCATGAGTGTGATTGCCCTTGGTGTGCGGGCCGTAAAGGCCTTGGGACGACGGAGAAAACGTCAAAAAAGGTTTAAGCAAAAGTTCCGTCCGCCTCCTGATTACCCAAGAAAGGCAAAAAACACGTAGTACTTTTTCGTAGTAAGCTGTCATATGCCGTGGTAGATAGTACATCTACTACGGCATTTTTTATTCTGGTATACTGCGTATATGTCAGATACACCCTACAATCACGCAGAAATTGAAAAGAAATGGCAAAAAAGGTGGTCTGACGAAGGTGTGTTTACCACCCCCGACATTCCCACAAAGAAAAAATGTTATGTGCTCGACATGTTCCCATACCCTTCTGGTGAAGGGCTTCATGTAGGTCATCCAAAGGGGTATATAGCAACGGATATTTATTCACGCATGAAGATGATGCAGGGGTACGACGTACTTCACCCTATGGGATGGGATGCGTTTGGGTTACCCGCAGAAAATTATGCCATAAAAAATAAAGTGCATCCGAGTATTGCGGTAGAAAAGAATATCGCACGGTTTAAAGAACAGCTTTCCAAAATTGGCTTCACGTATGATTGGGGCAGAGAACTAAATACTACAAATCCAGAATATTATAAATGGACACAATGGATATTTTTGCAGTTATATAAAAAGGGTTTGGCGTATGAAAGTTTTGAACCGATTAATTGGTGTCCGTCTTGCCAAACTGGGCTTGCAAATGAAGACCTGGAGGGCGGGCTTTGTGAGCGATGCGGATCGGTGGTAGAAAAACGTCCCATGAGGCAGTGGGTATTAAAAATTACAGACTATGCTGAGAAACTGCTAGACGGATTAGAAAGCCTCCCTTGGCCGAAGTCTATAAAGATGAGTCAAAAGAATTGGATAGGAAAAAGTGAGGGAGCTGAAATTAGGTTCGACCTGATTCTCCCACCCCCTCTAGCTCCCCCTCGGGCAGGGGGAGAAAACGCTGTTGACGTTTTTACGACTCGTCCTGATACGCTATTTGGGGTGACGTATCTTGTGTTGGCACCAGAACATATATTAATTCCTGATTTATTATCGCGTGCTGAAAATTCTGAAGAAATAAAAAAATATATTCAGAAAGCTGCTAAAAAAACTGAAATAGATAGAACGTCTGAGAGCAAAGAAAAAACGGGAGTTGAACTAAAAGGGGTTATGGCGGTGAACCCAGCAACAGGAGAAAAAATCCCAGTATGGGTTGCGGATTATGTTCTTGCACATTATGGAACTGGGGCAATTATGGGTGTGCCTGCATACGATGAAAGAGACAAGCAGTTTGCGGAGAAATTCTCACTACCGATTGTAGAAGTAACTCCCGAGCAAGCAAAGCAAACGGAACATTTTGGACAAAAGAAAACGCAGTATAAGCTTCGCGATTGGGTATTTTCTCGTCAACGATATTGGGGAGAGCCTATTCCTATTATCCATTGTGAAAAATGTGGTATAGTTCCAGTTCCAGAAGACCAGCTGCCGGTGTTATTGCCAGAAGTTGAACATTATGAGCCAACCGGAACAGGTGAGTCTCCACTTGCAGCTATTCCAGATTTTGTAAATACGACGTGCCCGCAATGTTCAGGCGCTGCAACGCGCGAGACAAACACCATGCCCCAATGGGCGGGTTCTAGTTGGTATTACTTACGGTTTATTGATCCCAAAAATTCCGAGCAGTTTGTTGATAGCGAAAAAGAAAAAGCATGGATGAATGTTGATTTATATGTAGGCGGTGCAGAACACGCAACCAGGCACTTAATATATGCCAGATTTTGGCACATTGTGTTGCATGAGCTTGGACTCGTGAGCACACCAGAGCCATTTGAACGTCTTGAGCACGTAGGGCTAATACTGGCAGAAGATGGGCGCAAGATGAGTAAGCGATGGGGAAATGTCATAAATCCAGACGATGTTGTTCAGAAATTTGGCGCAGATACGCTTAGGATATACGAAATGTTTATGGGGCCGTTTAATCAATCTACTCAGTGGAGTACTGCGAGTATTTCTGGCCCAAGAAGATTTATTGAACGAGTGTGGAAAATACAACAAAAAACAGGAGAACACACCGACTCACCGGAAGTCTTATCTTCTCTTCACCAGACGATTTCCCGGGTAAGTGAAGATACGCAGAATTTCCGGTTTAATACGGCAATTGCAGGAATGATGGAATTATTAAATCTTTTGGAAAAAGAGAAACATATTTCGAAGCACACATTTGAAACATTTTTGTTATTACTTGCGCCGTATACTCCGCATGTATGTGAAGAACTATGGGAACGACTTGGGAAGACAGGCATGATTTCACGCCACGAATGGCCATTGTATGATGCAGGTCTTGCTGTAGAAAAAACAGTCAGCATCGCCATCCAGGTAAACGGAAAAGTTCGGGGGGAGTTAGTAGTGGCTCCAGGAGTTTTACAAGAAGAAGTTGAAGCGCTCGCGAAGAACCTTGATAATGTTTCGAAGCATATTTCTGGAAAAGAAATTCGCAAAGTGATTTTCGTGCCCGGCAAGCTGATAAGTTTCGTATGCGCATAAGTATTCTAATTCCGTTGTTCGTATGTTCTGCGTTTGCATCATCTGCACACGCTGATGATTTTAACGATAGCTCCGACATAGAGCCAACAACTCCCGTTACGGGGTATTCCATAAAGCGGACAGCACCGTCTACAACTCCTGCGCCTACTATTCCTCCTACAACATCTCAAAATATGGTGCCTATTGCCAATGCCGGGCCAAATCAGGCGGTATTTACTGGTGCGCTTGTTGTACTGAATGCAAGCGAATCTCGGGATAGCGATGGTGCAATTGCTTCATATGTATGGAAGCAATTAAGCGGGCCACCGATTGCGCTCCTTTCTCACCGTACAAAACACGCGTCATTTACCGCAGGAGGTTCTGCCGCCTCTTATGTTTTTGAGCTTACGGTGCGAGATACTTTTGGGGCGGTGGCAACAGATTTAGTGACTGTTGTGGTGCGTCAAAATCAGAATATTGTACCGGCTGTAGTTTTTCCTTCAGACATACCGCCAACTCCAATACCAGTTCCCACATCACTTTTTTCTACCCCAAAGATTCTGTTTATAGCACTCAGCGCAATTCTTATACTATTAGTTGGAATTGTGCTTAAAGTAGCGCTAAAATCCAAAGAGCCTTAACTGAATCTAGTTGGCCTGGAATTTTTTTTATAACAATGCTACAAACATATCTATGCAAGCAATTATACTCATGGCAGGAAAAGGAACTCGAATGGCGAAATATTACGAAGGGCCAAAGCAATTATTGCCGGTGTTAGGCAAGCCAGTAGTACATTATTTATTAGACAGTCTGCCACCTGAAATAACAGAACTTATTTTTATTGTTGGCGGGCCACATGAAGATACAATTCGCAGTCATTTTGCAAGTGGGGAGTACGTCGGGCTTCCTATTACGTTTATTCGACAAGATGAGCAGTTAGGGCTTCCGCATGCATTTGGGATGGCAAAAGACGTGGTGAAGGGTAAATGGTTTGGAAGTGTTGCTGATGATATTTTTGACCCGGTTGCAATTTCCAAATTAGTGAAAGAAGATATGGCAATTCTTTCGTCTCGCGTGCCAAACCCAGAACAATTCGGCGTACTTGTTACAGACGAAGAAGATAATTTAGTACGAGCCGTAGAAAAACCAAAAGAGTTCGTATCTGATTTGGTGTGGACGGGTGCTATGGTTATGGACGAAACGTTTTTTACAACAAAGACGGAATTATCTGCGCGAGGTGAATACGAAACACCAGATGTATGGACAAAGCTGGTGCAAGAACAGGGGAAGAAAATCAAAGTGATTACGTCTGCATACTGGTGCCCGGTAAACGACAAACCGCAACTGGAAGCCGCGGAGGCAAAGGTGAAAGAGTTGGGGTTGGTTTAGCTTTCGTCGCCTCCTCCCCTTTCCTGGTATACTGGCGCAATGACGATTAAGAAAAAGTTTTATTGCTATGTAGATGAATCTGGACAAGACACTGCGGGAGAACTTTTTGTTGTTTCCGTTTTGGTGCTAGGCGCACAGCGATATGAACTAGAAAAAGCGCTAGAAGCCATAGAGCTGGAATCTGGAAAACGAAAAAAGAAATGGACGAATACGAAGCATAAAGAGAGAGAAAGATATCTGCGTAGCGTCATGAGGTTAGAAGGATTAAAGAATGCTGTATTTTATGACGTATTGCGTGGTAGTAAAGAGTTTTTTGCATTTACTGCGAACACAACCGCCTTTGCTGTCCGCAAGCGTGCTAAGAAGGGAGATGAAGTTACGGTGTATGTTGATGGATTTACAAAGATAGAGATTGCAAAATTTAAAAAAATACTCAAGCCATCCATGAAAGCGAGAACTTTTGTTAAGATGATTCGCCGTGATGAAAGTAGTTTATTGATAAGGCTGGCAGACGCTCTTTGTGGTTTGTTGCGAGATGCGCAGGAGGGAAGTTTGTGGGCGCAAGAGTTCGTACAGTTATTAAAAAACAGAAAAATTACCGAATAAAAAACCACCCACATTGTGAAATGGGGGCGGAAACACCTATCGTTTGCACGAGACCCTCCATGAAGGTAGGATTTCAGCGTTTTTTGGTTATGTGTACAGTATACGCATATAAGAGCCTCTGTCAATCGCATTTTTGTTCTGTAACTGTGCACAATCTTTTCTTCATTCTTTAGGCGGATCCTACGATCGTCTCCGCCTCACGTTTTGTACTCCTATTATACGATGCTGAGCAGACTTTTCAAGCAGAAACGGTTTTCTTGTACAAGCATTTGGCATTCCCTCCGGCTTTGCTATACTACACCTTGTTAACCCCCTCCGCGCTTACCTTATGGTAGGTGCGGAGTTCTTTATATGCGCCGTCGTTCCCCTCCCGCCAATTGGGGGGAGGGTTAGGGTGGGGGCAGGTGAGATGCTATGTCGCT
>JAQBWN010000026.1 GCA_027624555.1 bacterium
TTTAATCGAGTGCAAAGTAAGTCTGTTTGTGTCTGACTTCCTCCTGCGTCTAATGCTTCTAGTACGATAAATGGCTGTTTGGATTTTGTTTTATTCATGCAAATAATTGTGCCAGGTTGGGGAACTTTCGCGCAAGTGCTTCTCGAACAAAAAGCGATATCTCTTCAATGCTTCGTAAATTGCCCTCTGAATTCATGCATGCAATACGCAGCATGTGCTGCGGATTTTCTTCTGCTAAACGCACATATTCGCTATGCAATGCTTCTTGTATGTGCAGGTAGTCAGTATATTCATCAGTATCGCCAATAGTCTTTTTTCTCCCTTTTAATAAATCCACAGCTACCTTAGGCGGAATATCAAAGAAAATAGATGCGTCTTCTTTTGGCATACCGTTTTTTCCGTATTCGAGATCTTGTACCGCTTTTTGAATGTCTTTATGGGGGATGGTTTCGGCAGCATTTGCTTCTGAAACCATAAATGCAACGCTGCTTGGAACGTAGCGATCGTAGACGATTATAGCGCCCTGGTTAAGCAAAGAAATGACCTCTTCTCGATGTTCCGCCCTATTTGCAGCAAAATACCCCATCTTTTCTTTCCAAGGCGTTCGCTCCCACTGACCATCTTTATTTTGTAATCGCAGTTTAAGCGCTTTCCCTGAAGACGTTTCATAATCCGGAGATTGAAACATTGCAGTTGCAATATTTTTTGTTTTTAGATGTTCTGTAAGCAACCGCGCCTGCGTCGCTTTTCCCGATGAATCAAGACCGTCGAAACTTATAAGCATCTGGTTACAACGTAACACGGACTGCCGGGCTCATACTTGTCTTTAACACAATCTTGCGGATAAATTCTCCGCGTTGTGTGCCCGGACGAACCTGTCGCACCGCTTCTACAAATGCCCGCGCATTCTCTTCTGTCTTCTCGGCGCTCCAGCTTACTTTTGCAATAGCTGCGTGCACATTACCCTGGTTATCCATCTTAAAAGAAACTTTTCCTGCGGCAAGTTCCGCAACTGCTTTCCCTACATCTGGTGTTACGGTACCCGTTCTTGGGTTTGGCATAAGGCCTTTGGGCCCGAGCACTTTCGCTATTTTTGCAATTTTGGCCATCATGTCAGGAGTTGCAATAGTAATATCAATATCTGAAATGCCGTTTTTTTCAATATCGGCAATTAAATCATCTCCGCCCACCCTAATCGCCCCTGCAGCTTTTGCTTCTTCTTGTTTTTTTACATCACCAGCAAATACCGCAACACGTTTTTGTTTTGGAGTACCGTTTGGTAATACAACATTGCCGCGAACACTTTGTTCCGACTTGCTAGCGTCAACTCCAAGAACAATATGAAGCTCTACTGTTTCATCAAATTTTGCCCGCGCGTTATCTTTCAAAAACTGTGCAGCGGCACGAAGTTCCATCTGCTCTTCAGAAATTTTTTCTTTTACTTGTTTGTAGGATTTGCTTCGCATAGGTTATTCAACAGTTATTCCCATAGACATGGCTGTTCCTTCAATTATTTTTACCGCAGCGTCGATATCTCTTGCCGAAACGTCTACCATCTTTTTCTCAGCAATATCTCGTACCTGAGCTTTTGTTACTTTCCCAACTTTAACCGTGTTTGGAGTCTTTGACCCACTTGGTACACCTGCTGCTTTCTTCAAGAGCTCTGCTGCAGGTGGAGTTTTTAACTTCAAATCCATTGAGCGGTCTGCATAAATTGTTACCTCTACCGGGATAACGTCTCCACGCATTTCTTTTGTCATTTCGTTAAATCGTGTAACGAATTCTTGTAAATTTACCCCATGAGGCCCAAGCGCTGTTCCTACCGGAGGCGCAGGTGTAGCCATAGCCCCAGGAATTTGTATTTTCAGTTTTGTGATAATTTGTTTCATAAAAATATATTACCCCTCTTTCTTTACCTGTAAAAAGTCGAGCTCTACTGGTGTTTCGCGCCCGAATACGTTTACCAATACCTTTACTGTTCCCTTGGCATCGTTTACATCAGAAATTTTTCCTTCAAATTCTTTAAATGGACCGTCCATAATACGAACTGAATCCCCTTCTGTTACGTCTATCTTGTATTTAGGCTCATCATCACCCATTCGTGAAAGTAAGTGGTCTATTTCAGATTTTGAAACCGGTGTTGGTGTTGTGCCGGAACCCACAAATCCTGTTACGTTTGGAGTATTGCGTACTACATACCAAGAATCTTCCGTTACAATCATTTCAACCAATACGTATCCCGGGAATAAGCGCTCGTCTATTGTTCTGCGCTTTCCGTTCTTTACGCGAATCTTTTTCTCGCGCGGCACGATAACTTGGAAAATTTTGTCTTCCATTCCCATAGATTCCGTACGCTGACGCAAGTTGCGAGCTACGTTGTCTTCATATCCGGAATAGGTATGTAATACATACCATGTTCTGCCGTCTGCTGGTTGTGTTTTTTCCTCCATGACTCGTCGCTCTTAAAAGATAAATGTTTTAAATAAATACGAAAGAATATAATCCATTCCGCCAGCAATTGCGCCAACTACGAGGCATCCAACAATCACAATAATCGTATATCGAATGGTCATTTCTCGAGAAGGCCAAGAAACTTTTTTAAGTTCTTCTCGAACTTCTGTAATAAACGAAAGGTTAAAAGTCTTTGCCATACGAGATTTTCCTTGTTCTTAAAACAGCCCCTCAAGGCCGTTATAGATACTCTACTCTTACTACAAATAAATGCAAGGAAACGTCCGACGTTCCCCTCTCCCAATTCTGGGAGAGGGTTAGGGTGAGGGCTCGTCGTTGTGCTGTAGCCTGCCCTCATCCGCCCGCTCTGGCGAGGCACCTTCTCCCCAATTGGGGAGAAGGGAGCTATTTTATATATCCAGATTCTCTACCGCCTTGGCGTGTGTTTGAATCCACTTCTTTCGAGGCGCTACGTCACTTCCCATCAAGGTGTCAAACATACGGTTTGCCTCTTCTAGGTCGCTCACTGTTACTTGCTTAAGCACCCTGTTTGCTGGGTCCATGGTAGTTTCCCATAGCTCGCTCGGGTTCATTTCTCCAAGACCTTTGTATCGCTGAATTTTAATTTCTCCCGTTGCTTCCTCCTCATCTTTGATACCAAATTTTTTCAAAACGGCTGCTTTTTCTTGATCAGTAAATACATAATGCTTTTCTTTACCCTTTTCAATTTTGTACAGTGGTGGCTGAGCGATGTAAATATACCCGCCTTCTATCATTGCTTGGAAATAGCGGAAGAAAAAGGTTAACAAGAGAGTTCGAATATGAGAACCGTCTACGTCAGCATCGGTTGCGATAATAATACGGTGATATCGTAATTTGGAAACGTCCATTCCTTCCCCTATACCCGCACCCATTGCGATTATAAGAGCTTTAATTTCATTGTTCACCAACATTTTATCTAGCCGTGCCCTCTCTACGTTCAAGATTTTTCCCCGCAGTGGCAAAATAGCTTGGAATTTTCGGTCTCGACCGTTCTTCGCAGAACCTCCTGCAGAGTCTCCTTCCACGATGTAAATTTCACTCTTTGCGGCGTCTTTTTCGGAACAATCGGCAAGCTTTCCTGGCAAAGCAAATCCATCAAGCGCTCCTTTGCGTAGTACCGTATCTCTCGCTGCACGCGCCGCAAGGCGAGCTTTTGCTGCCAGAGAAACTTTTTCAATAATCCCGCGAGCATCTCTTGGGTGCTCTTCTAAATACATGGTAAATGCCTCTACCATTGCCTGGTTCACAAATCCGCGCATTTCTTGCGTGCCTAATTTTCCCTTTGTTTGTCCCTCAAACTGCGGGTCTCGGAGTTTTACGCTTACAATTGCAGTTAACCCTTCGTTCACGTCATCTGCTGTTAAATTGTCATCTTTTTCCTTTAAAAATCCGTTTTTGCGAGAGTAGTCATTAACAATACGAGTGAGCGCTGTTTTAAATCCTGTTAAATGAGTACCGCCCTCAAGGGTATGAATATTATTTGCAAACGTCAGAATTGATTCGTTATACGAATCAGTATACTGCATGGCGACTTCTACCATGTTGTCGTTTTCAAACTCTTTTTTTACATAAAAAATCTCTTCGTTTTTTACGTCTTTCCCAAGATTTAATTGCTGAATATAAGAAGCGATTCCGCCTTCGAAGAAAAATGTATACGACTTTACGTTCCCTACTTGCCCGCCGGACTGGAGGGCTTCCCTCTCGTCAGTAATTAAAATTCGCACTCCCGGCGTTAAATACGCCTGTTGACGCAAATGCTGCAAAATCTTCGTCCAGTTGTACGAAATTTCTTGGAAGATTTGGTCATCTGCCTTAAACGTAATTGTTGTCCCCGTCTTTTTCGACGTTCCCACCTTTTTTACCGGACCCTGCGACGTACCCCGCTTAAATTTCTGAATATATTTTCCACCATCGCGCTCAATTTCTGCTTCTAGCCACTCGGAAAGCGCGTTTACCACAGAAACACCCACGCCGTGCAATCCTCCAGAAACTTTGTACCCTTCTCCACCGAATTTTCCGCCGGCGTGCAAAACGGTAAGGACCGTTTCCAGGGCAGATTTCTTTGTTTTTGCATGCTTTTCAACAGGAATACCACGACCATCGTCTGTAACTGCTATAACATTGTCGGGCATTAACCGGATTTCAACATGCGTTGCGTGCCCTGCCATTGCTTCGTCTATTGAATTATCTACCACTTCCCATATGAGGTGATGCAAGCCATCTAGGCCCGTCCCCCCAATGTACATTCCTGGGCGTTTTCGGACTGGCTCTAGCCCTTCCAGCACCGTAATTGCCGATGCGCCGTATGAAGCGGATGCTGATTTCTTTGCCATAATGGGTGTATGGTATCAGGGTTTCTGGTTTCGTTCAACTACCGTACAATCGCTCCAAATTCCTTTTTCAGCGCGTGCTCTATTTTTTTGTGGACCTCATCTACTTCGCTATCCGTAAGTGTTTTTTCGCTGTTACGGTATTCGATATGAAATGCTAATCCTTTTTTGTCATGCTGGTATTCATCAAACAACTCAACATCTACAACTATATTCTTCCCCACTCTCCAAATTTCTGATTCAACTGCGTCTATACCAACTCTAGACTCAATAAGAAGCGAAATATCTCGAAAAACGCTCGGGTATTTTGGAAGTTCTTGAAACTGCGCAGGAATAAGTTTTTCTTTTCTAATATCTTCTAGACTTTTTACGGGAATTTCGACATCTTTCGCATGTTTCACTAATGCATTTAAGCTTATCTCAAACGCAACTACAGGTACATTGTATTTCATTTTTTTCAGGAGGTCATCGCTTACATTGTATGTAATGCCAAAAAATTCATCGGCATATTTCAAAAAATTCACCGTACCAAATGGTTTTGTGCCCTCCGTTACTGTTAGGCTCTCAATTCCAAACAACTCGCGAATACGAGTAATTATTTCTTGCAACGTAGACTCATCCCCCACGGCTATACCCGCAACTACGGGGCGTTCAATAATGCCGGGGACCACTCCGCCTTCCCCTACGTGGTACACCCGTCCAATTTCGAACATCGCACGAGACTGCCCTTTTTTATTTCGTAAAATATCATCCCTACTTTTCACCATTGCGCCAATTAACCCCGGAAGCATTGAGTACCGAAGTTTTTTTAAGTTCGGCGCTATTGGGTTTTGTAATTCAACGTGCGGATGTATTTCCGAATTTACCCACTTTGCAAACCTCTCATCTTCAAATGAGTAGCTGTATGTTTCGGTAAAACCAGATTCTGCCAATAGGTTGCGAATTCGTGCAGACCAATATACGGCCGGAGGAACTAGTAGCGGGTTTGAAAAATCTTGTGCGGCGGGTGGAATAGAATCTAACCCGTGAAATCGCACTACTTCATCCACTACATCATGTTCACCTGTTATATCGAGACGATCTGGTGGCGCTGTTACTTGCCAAACTTCGCCACTCCCACCCCCTCCAGCTCCCCCTCTGGCAGGGGGAGAGACTACGAAACGTAGACGCTCTATAATATCTCGAACTTTTTCACTTGAAATTTCAATGCCGGCTACACGGCTTGGTTTTTGCGGATCGAATACAATTGCACGATGCTCATGCGCAGAAGAAGATTGGTCGACACTTCCAATAGAAGCAATGCCAGCAATATGTTGTAAAAAAAGTATTTGAGAATTGGCAACGTTAGATTCATCAACCCTCAATGCTATAAGCGCAGCTACTTCCCTCGCAATTCCTAAATGCGTATTTGCATCTTTAGCCCTATCGGGCAATACGCTTATATCTAAAATCGCATCGCTCGGAATCATTTCAACAACGCTAGATCCAAGCACCGTATCTTCTGGCAGTATCACAATCCCTCCATGATCATCAGAAACTCCCAGTTCTCGTATAGAATTTAGCATCCCCGGGCTTTTCTCACCGCGAATAACAGCTTCTTTTAGCGTAAATAATTCTTTGTGTTCGTCATACACCCGTGCCCCTGGGGGCGCATACGGAACTATCTGCCCCACCTCAATATTTGGAGCACCGCATACTACACGGTATTCATTTGTTCCGTCTGTCACTGTTGCCATTCTCAACCTGTCCGCATTTGGATGCGGATCTAATTTCAGAATTTTTACAGCCATAATACTTGGGTCAATCACATACTCCCGC
This sequence comes from bacterium, assembly GCA_027624555.1. Lineage (GTDB taxonomy): Bacteria > Patescibacteriota > Andersenbacteria > UBA10190 > UBA10190 > HO2-45-11b. Next base: position 6,642 of record JAQBWN010000026.1, read on the forward strand.
TCAATCACCGTTTCAAAACTGTGCATGGTCAGCAACTCCGCAAGATCTTTTGGTGATAATGTAAGGTCTGGAACAAGTTGTTTTAATATAGAATAAGAAATTTTCATAGTAGTGTCGCGCTCCCCTCTCCCAAATTTGGGAGAGGGTTAGGGTGAGGGCTGGTCATGCCGCTTAAACTGCCCTCATCCGCATCCCGCACAAAGGCGGGCTGCACCTTCTCCCCAATTGGGGAGAAGGGAACGTTTCGATTATACGTTTTTAATACAATGTTTTTCATAGCAATCAGCTGAACTGCCGTAAAAACCTAATATCTCCGCTCCAAAACATTCGAATATCCGTAACCCCGTGCCGAATCATCGTAAGCCTGTCTATTGCACCGCCAAATGCAAATCCCTGATATTTTTCTGGATCTATGTTCATGTTTTTTAAGACATTCGGATGAACCATACCAGCGCCCATCACTTCAATCCAACCAGTGTGCTTACAAATCCGGCAGCCCTCTTTGCAAAAAACGCACGACATATCAACCTCAAACCCAGGTTCTACGAACGGAAAATACGACGGACGCAAGCGTACCGTAACTTCTTTTTGAAAAAACAACGTGAAAAATTCTGCAACAATTCCTTTAAAATCAGCAATGCTTATTGTTTCACTTATTCCCAATCCTTCAAATTGATAAAACGTTGACTCATGCGTGGCGTCCGCTTTTTCTCTTCTGAATACCCTACCAGGGGCTATTAATTTAAATGGAGGTGTTAGGTGCATGCTTTGTACGGAGCGAATTTGCATCGGAGATGTTTGTGTACGAAGGACGATATCTTTTTCCCCGCCTATACTTTTCGGATCAATCATAAACGTATCCCCTTCTCCGCGTGCCGGGTGATCTAGTGGAATATTTAATGCGTCAAAATTATATTTCCCTTCTTCTACTTCAGGGCCATCGGCAATAATAAAACCCATGGCAGAAAATATTTCGATAATCCGGTTCATGCTGAGCGTGAGCGGATGCAGGTGCCCCCACTTCGCTCCGCCTGCTGGCAGAGCTACGCGGGGCAAGCCGACCTCTTGATCTTTACTAACAGCATGTCTTTTTTCTTCATACGCTTCTTCGAGATCACGTCGCAGTGCATTTCCTTCTTTGCCAACTATCCGCTTCTCTTCATCTGGTAAATTTTTTACATTACGAAGCATCTCGGGAAGTTTGCCGCTGCGCCCGATATACAACACACGCCACGCTTCAAGTGCGCTTGGATCTTGAATTTCTACAAGCTCCCTATGCGCCTTTTTCTCCAGTTCCTTGATTTGCTGCTGAGTATTTGTCATACGATATAAATACTAACTCAATTACGATAAAAAGGAGCACGATAATAGCTGCTACCCACCATACGAGAATTCTCTCTAATTGTAAAAACAATAAAAGATCTACAAATATTCCCATAAACACTCCCTGCCGAAGTGCCGGGCGCACACGGTATGCAGAAAGTTGTTTTCGTAAAAAAAGCGAACGCGCTATATATCCGACAAGAGCCGATAAAGAAGCAACGGCTAAAAACAATGCAAGAAAAAATAATAAAAATGCAAGTGATGCAATAGACGAAAGCGGATCAATCCACAGTATAATGAGCGCGAGAATCCCCAAAGATGCCAGCATTGTTGCACAAGCGCCCAGAATAAATGTTTTTACGGTCATATAATCATGATACTAGATATTTTCAATTTAAGCCCG
>JAQBWN010000027.1 GCA_027624555.1 bacterium
TTCGTAAGGGGGAGAGACTACGGCTGGTTATAGCGGGTGGGCATGGGTGGAATAATTCGGAAATATATAAACGGATTGCTACGTCGCCCTTTCGCGACAAGATTATCGTAACTGGTGCTGTGCCGGATGAATTATTACCAGCACTATACGCCAATGCCGAAGCACTCGTGTTGCCAAGCCTACAAGAAGGATTTGGCATTCCTTTAATTGAAGCGGCGGCATGCGGCGTGCCTGTTGTTACCAGCAATGTTTCTAGTATGGCAGAAATAGCGGAGGGCGCGGGTGTTCTTGTAAACCCGAAAGATTCAACATCTATTGCACATGGCACACAGAAAGCGTTAAATAATAAAGAAGAATATGCAAAAAAAAGTATTGCAATGGCAAAAAAGTTTTCATGGGACAAAGCTGCGCAGGAAACTCTGCGCATTTTGAAGGAGGTGACTCATATATGATGTTAGAAAGTGTCAATATATATTCCATACTTCTTGCAACTGTTGCAAGTATTGCTATTGGATTTATATGGTATGGGCCATTGCTTGGAAAAGTATGGGCAAAAGAACAGGGCTGGTCAGATGACGACATGAACAAACAAAAAGAAAATGGTATGGGCAAATCATACGGCATTATGACAGCGGGTACTCTGCTGACCGTATTTATACTTGCGCAATTCCTAAAATTTGCAGGTGCCGTCACACTTTGGGATGGTGCTACTATCGGATTTTGGGCATGGCTTGGATTTACAGTTCCACTTCTCCTAAACTCAGTGTTATGGGAAGGGAAGTCGTGGAGACTGTATCGAATTAATGCAGGGTATCAACTGGTAACAATGGTTGTAGTAGGAGCTATTATCGCAATGTGGGGGTAGCCTACAGTCCCGTTGCGACGTCGATAAATTCAACTTTTATTTCAAACGTTTTTTGTAATAATTGTCCGAGTGCTTTAATTCCAAGGCGCTCGGAAGCATGATGGCCGGCAAATATAACATTCGTGCCAGAGTCTTTTGCATCGTTATAAATTTCTGCCGTATCGCCAGTTATAAATAGATCAACTTTTTTATCTAGTGCCTCTGCAAACGCCTTATACCCACCACTTCCAGAACATACGGCAACGGTACGAATAATAGGTGGCCCAAACGGAAGTGCTATACAAGTTGTTTCTAAACCCGCCTCTAAAATTTCGGTAATTTCTTCTATGTGCTTTCCTCTCGTAATCATTCCTGTATAACTACTTGTTTCATCCCCATGCGTGACAAAATCTCCCGTAATTTCTGCGTGCAAAAGTTGCAATATCTGACTGTTATTTCCAATTTCCGGATGCTTATCTAGTGGAAGATGAGACGCATACAGAGATATTTTATGATCGAGGAGCATATCGATTCTGCGTTTTTCCCATCCTGTAAGCGCCGGGGTTCCATATTTCCAAAAGTGCCCATGATGCACAACAATATAATCCGCACCTACATCTATTGCACGAGAAAATAATTCTTTTCCTGCCGTCACCCCAACAACAATCGTTTGTACCGATTCTTTTCCTTCTACTTGGAGCCCATTCCAGCTTGGATCTTCGATGCTTTTCGTAGGAAGAAGCTCATGTAAGTAGCTGGTAACAATATTTCGCTCAACCATACTAAGTAGTATACCATAAGCATATGGAGCAGATATCAGTAATAATTGTAAACTGGAATACAGGAAACTTGCTGAAGAAGTGCCTTGCATCACTGGCATCGCTCCCCGAGCAAGCCCTCATTCGGCATGTTGTTATTATAGATAATGCATCAAGCGACACCTCGGTAGAACAGGCAAAACATGGTGCACAGGAGCATGGATATTTACTTGTAAAGGAAAAAAATAACCTTGGGTTCGCCAAAGCCAATAACATGGCTTGGGAGTATATTAAAAAACATGGGGGAGAAAACGATCATATTCTTCTCTTAAACCCCGACACAGAAGTTCACTCGGGAGCTATCACTAACATGTTAGATACTCTCAATTCCAATCCCAAGATTGGAATTGTTGGCCCTAAGCTATTAGAAACAAACAGAGACGTACAGCAGTCGGTACGACAATTTCCTACTCTCGGGATCTTTATGCTGTTATTTTTAAAATTGCACCTAGTATTTCCAAAACTTTCGCTTTGGCGAAACTATCTAATGACACGTTTTAATTATTCAACAGAACAAACAGTTGACCAGGTGATGGGAGCTGCGTTTTTAATTCGAAATTCCGTTGTAAAAAAGATTGAACTGCTCGATGAAGCATTTTGGATATGGTTTGAAGAAGTAGATTACTGCAAACGTGCAAAAGATGCAGGATGGGCAACAGCGTACACACCGTCTGCGGTTGTTACTCATCATGGGGGAGTTAGCTTCAGTCAAAAAGTTGGCATTGCTAAAACAAAGCCGCTCCTAGATAGCTCTCTCGTATATGCAAAAAAGCACTTAGGGTTCTTGTGTTACTTTACCCGTTTGCTTTACTTATTGCCCTTGCTGCATCATTGAATCACACAAAACAACGAAAAAATAACACATCGCGACTATGAACATCCCAAATCAACTTGCATGGGGAACTATTGCGATTACTTGCGTTATCTTTCTTTTTGCAACATTTGGAATAGAAATTGCAGTATTTGCACTTCTCGGCATTTTTATTTGTTGGTGGGCATTTGTATATCCGGAAGAAAGCTTTTTAACATTGATAATTCTTTCTCCGCTTCTTCCATTATTAAAAGCTACTCAGACAGTAGGGAATGCAACACTTATAAAGGACGTTATTATCATTACGCTTTTTCTCCGTAATTTTGCGTTTCCGCTTCTCACTCAAAAACTTCCCTATAGAAGAAATATATTATTTGCACCTATAATTGCGTTAACTTTTTGGGCTTGTTTTGAAGTTTTGCGCGCAGGCATTACGACGCTGTCTATATTACGACTACGCGATATTATTCTGTATATTTTACTGTATTTTGGCGTACTGTATTTGCCCCATACCATGCGACGCATGAAAATTCGTGCGGGCGCATTTCTCGCAACACTTGTGATAACCATGATACTCGGCATATTTCAATTTTTATATCTACCAGATAGTACGGTGCTCCGCTTTGACCCTGCACGCCAAATTTGGATTCCACGCATTGCCAGCACTTTTGCGCATCCTACGGTGTTTGCGGAATATTTAATAATGGGCGCGGTAGTGCTTGCCGGCCTTTTTTTGGGAATACGGCCCGCCAGCACGGAGGGCAAGCGGCCATACAACATAGGGCTAATTATTGCGTTTCTATCAATCTGCATACTCATATATCTTACTTACACGAGAGCCGCTTGGATTGGGTTTGTGGTGGGGATGGGCGCGATTGCTGGAATGTACTTCACCGCTCGTCGGCACCCCCTCCTCCCCTTTTCAAGGGGAGGAGGGGTGGGGTGGGCAGCTGGAATATTTGGCATTATTATTATTTTTTTCGCCCTCTACCGCTTCACACCTGTCGGAACGTTTATTCGCAGTGGGTTCGACATAAATTATGGAAGCAATGCCGAACGGATTGTATTTATCGTGAACCTGATATCCCAAACATCAAATACGGATGCAATTATCGGAAAGGGACTTGGAAATACAATTTCTAAAACGCGTGAAGGTGGCGATGCAACGGCATTTGATATTGCATCAGGAGAATCACGCACTATTCAGCTATCAAAAGATCAAACATTAGTAGATAATCAGTATCTTAAAACGTTTATAGAAATGGGAGTTGTAGGAATCGTGCTGACGTTCTGGTTATTTTGGAGATTCTGTTTATCTGCAAAAAATGCGATTGCATCACAAGACCAAGTATCTCGAATAATTGGCATTACATGCATCGGCTTTCTTGCGGCGTTTATTGTACAAGCGCTTTTTGTTGATATTTGGGACGTGTACCCAACAAATGCAATATTCTGGACACTTGCGGCGCTGGTGTCGCAGATAAAAACGACGAAATAGTGCGTACGTTTCAAAACCCTCTTTTTTTCTTCCTCCACATTTCAATTGCCCACAGTATCCAGTATTTCCATGAAAGCGGGTAGTCTTGTGCGTGCATGTAATCTACCGAGTACCCGCCAAATCCCTTTTTGAATACCGTTATACCTGCAAAAGGATGCGTAGGTTGGTCATCTCTCGCAATACCCCAAAAGTTATATTTTGTTGCACCCCATTTTTTTGCTTCGCGTATTGCTTCCCATTGCAACAACTGTGCTGCGGGAACAGTGGATGAAATTTTCTTTGAAGCGCCGTGATAATAAAAAACAGTTTTGCCGAACTGAAAGCATATTGCAGCGGCAACGTCTTCGCCCTTATACGTGGCAATAGCAAAAAACATCATGTTGCTTTCGCCAAAAATTGCAACCTGTTCTGAAATATCTGCTTTTGAAAACGGAACAAATCCATGTCTATTTTTTGTTTGTTCATACAGAGGCCAAAATCTTTCTAGCGTAGCTGTGTCTTTTGATATTTTAACAGTTACGCCTTCTTTTGTTGCTTTATGTATTGCATGACGAGTAGTTTTTCGCATTCCTAATACTATTTGTTCTTCTGAGTGCGAAATATCCAACACCCAAGTCAGCTCAGCATGCACGTGCATAGGGGAGGGTCTAAACCTAAGCCCTTCAAATAACAACCTGCTATCTGAAGTGTTAACAACAAGGGGAGCTATCCGCAAACATACTGCACGATCATGGGCTCGCCCGCCGAACTGGCGGGCCTTCAGCAGACTCAGCACTTCTTTCATATCTGCTGCATTTTTCACTATCGGACCATGTGGGCACAAATAGTGAGTACCTCGCTTTGCATGAACGGTTATAAGAAGAGCGACGGCGACTAACTCTTCGCCTTTATAAAAGCCCAGTGATACTACTCTTTCTTCACTGTGTTCTTGAAAAAGTTTCCATTCCCATGAGTGCAAAAACGTATTTGTGTCTTGCGCCAACACAAACGTATTCCACGTATTTTTATCCTCAATTTCCCGTATTTCCATATTGGTTCATGAATGCAATTATGCTCGTAACCTGAGTATCAGTGAGTGAGGCGTATGTTGGCAAGTTAATTATATGCTTCGCTGTTTCTTCCGATACCGGACAAGAACCTTTTTCATACTGAAAGTTTGCCATACTTGCAGACCCCGGCACCAGCGGTGCATCGTACCAGTCACCCAATAGCATATTGTGCACCTTTGCATCCAGCAAAATTTCTCGGGGATTATCAACTTGCACGGGATATCGAAGAAGCGGAAGGCAAACGTTTCCAACACCAGGTGTTGGAACTGAAAGCTCTTTCTCATATCGCGAAACAATTTCTTGCCTTCGCGTATTCATTGCATCAAGCTTCTCTAGCTGTTTCAGTAATAGCAATCCAAGTGCGGGGGAGTATGAGTAGTCGATATGGTCCGGGCGTTTTCCTTTTCGTTCTTCAACAGAATACGCACGACTAATAAGGTGCAGTTTTTGAGCAAGTACCAGCAGTGCTTTGCCCATGCCGTACCAAAAATATATCGGCAACACAAATGCAAATAAAACCACATGGAATAGTTGTTGCAGTACCCATTTTTTAGGCGGCAACTGCCGAGCATTCTGCATGGCTTGTAACGTTTTGGTGCGATGAATATCTTTTGTTATAACTGCGCCTCCGTAAATAGACGAAATACATTTATCTCTCCCAAAACTTAAAATTGCAGCATCTCCAAACGTCCCAAGCATTTTACCGTTATGCAGCACTCCCAGCGCAAGCGCGCAATCTTCAATCACAATAATATTATGCTCTTTTGCTAGTGCAACAATTTCTTCAATGGGGCCAGGAATGCCAAATGTGTGCTGAACAATAATTGCTTTCGTTCGTTGTGTAATCTTTTTTTTCACGTCTTCAGGATCAAAGCTATATGAATCTTTTGCAATGTCTGCATATATCGGCGTAGCGCCAGTCCATAAAATTGGCTCAGGCACGGCTATACAGGTGAACGCTTGCACGATGACTTCATCACCTTTTGTAATGGAATATGAGCGCATGAGGTCGAAAAGCGCTTGTCTGCCAGAAGAGGTAAGCGTTACAAAGTGTCCCGGAAAAAGACGAACAATGCTCTCTGCTGCTCGCGAAAGAATTTTTTTGTCTTTCCAATACATATGGAGAAACAAAAGTCGCCACGCAAGAGCAACATCATCTTGTGATGTGTTTGGCGATAATGAAATTGCAATAGGACGTTTCATATAGAGTTTTTATTCTGCATCACCGGCCGGCATGACGCTAAAACGCAATATACTCGGCACGCGGCCTTCAAGTAAAACAACAGATTTATTCGTTATGCCTAACAAAGCTTTCTCTGTTAATTCTTTCGCATCGTTTATCCACACTACATCTGCCTTTGGGTCACTTCCTAATCCTTTTTTAATATATTCTTTATTATCTTCGCCATATATCAACACACGGGCGTTCACATTCGAAAGTAACGCGCCTATTCGTTCATGGACTGCAGCGCTCTGAGCCCCAAGTTCTATAATGGGCACAAGAACGAGACGAATGTCTTTTGTCGACGATGCCTCAAGATAGCTAATTGCATTTGTAACAGACGCTTCGCTTGCAGAATAACTGTCATCTATAACAGTTGCGCCAGATATTCCCAAACGCAACTCCATTGTTCTTGAAAGAGGTGGGAGAGTTGCGAGGCGTTTTACAATTGTTGCAATATCTATTTGCAATGCAATTGCGCCACAAATGGCCGCAAGAATCGGTGTCAGCTGGCCCTTGCTTATAGTTGGCAACACAACATGGTGATCTTCTCCTATAATAGAAATTACGCACTCTGTTTTGTTTTGATGCAGTACGACTTCACGCATATATACATCAGCAGTGTTACTCGTTGAGAACCAAATAATTTTTTTCTTCGTGTCTTTTGCCTGAAGTAAAGTCTGAGCGTCGTCTTTATTAAGAATAGCTAGACCGTTATCTGGAAGCGCATGTATCAGTTCCCATTTTGTTTTTGATAATGCCTCAAGTGAACCAAATAGCCCCACGTGTTGATTCGTAATTGCAGTAACAATGCCTATGCTCGGTTTTGTAAGATGCGCAAGTTCTGCAATTTCTCCGGGAATATATGCACCCATTTCCGCAATATAAATAGTTGATTTTTTAGTAAGGCGCAACAGCATATCTTGTGCTACTGAATATGCAGAATTACGATGTTTATTCGTTGCAACAATGCTTTCGGATTCTCCGCCAAGCAAATGAGTCAAGTATGCTTTTGTAGATGTTTTTCCAACGCTGCCTGTAATTCCTACTACCGTAAGATTTTTTAGACTATCGCGAAATACTTGTGCCTGAGAAATAGTTCGTTGTTTTTTTATACGTGCAGGAAGTGAAACAACGCCAACTGCCAAAGCAACCACAACAGGTAGAAAAAATGTATACGTTGCAAGGTGTATGGAAGTTGAGCTGCTTGTTGCTAGCCATACAATACTCAAAAAAACGGTGCAAAGAAATACAAGAGAAGCCCGCAATGTAAAGTCCGGACGAAACACGCCTCGCTTGTAAGTGCGTATGCCGTGCCCAAGGAAAATGCCCAGCATGCTAAAAACTGCCAGCAATTCGGAAGCAAGTATCCATGCAAGCCCTAACAAAATTCCAGAGGCAACAACAAACCCTTGCTTGTACACAGACTTTTCAGAAGACCGCAAAAAATCCTGCATTCTATCTATCCGATATTCTTTACGCTGCCATAAAGCAATTTGCGATAGGCAAATCAAGAGCGAATTTACTGCGGTTAGGGCTATTGCAACTATAGTATGCATATCGTGTATCATACCATGTATGGCACCAAAATTGACGATACAGCTTCTTGGTTGGAATGGCGCAGCCCACTTGCAGGAAACAGCCCTTGCTTTACAGAGCATACCTCAGGATGTTGCAATTATTTTGTATATAGATAACGGCTCAACGGATGCTTCTCTTGAAATTATCCAAGATTTATTGCCACATGCGGATATTTTGCGCCTTGAACATAACATTGGCTTTGCGGGTGCACATAACGCTGGCATTGCCGTATGCACCACGCCTTATGTATTAACATTAGATCAAGATATAGAAATAATATGGGAGGGGTTAGAAAAACTTATAAGCGAACTAGAACAAAATAAAAAATTAGGCGCTGTTCAGGGGAAGCTATATCGCAAAAATTCCCCCCCCCC
>JAQBWN010000028.1 GCA_027624555.1 bacterium
TGCAGTACGTTGCAACTATCTTTGACAAAGGAAGCGACGTACGTATCCGTCAGGGGTTGGCGAATCGGCAGTATATTGACGGACTCTTAAAGAGGGTGATAGAGCCGATGCGAGCACGGTCGGGGAAGTTGGCGCTGAAGGTGAGGGCAACGTATGAAGTATGGGTAGATGCAACTCCGACAAAAATATCTAACCTTGAGATGAAAAATCTCACGTCCACGTCTGTTACAATTAGCTGGGAAACGAATCATTTGACCCATTCTGGTAAAGTAAACTACGGTACAACAACGTCGTACACAGAAGAAGTATTTGAGGGTGATGGGCTACGCGATTATCACGAAGTTGTGCTCACAGATCTACGCCCGGCAACCACATATTACTTTGAAGTCATGAACCAAAATGGAGGCTATGTCTACGACGCGTACTACGCCCTGACGACCCCAGCAGGTGATGAAGAATCATCGGAAGCAACAGAAGTCTTTATCCCACAAGATGCCGTTATCGTAGGAGATTCGTCAGTCGCTGTGTATGAAGAACCAGTACCAACTTCAAAAGTCGTAAAAACACTTCTCCCCGGAGCACAGCTGCGCGCTCTTGTCCGAAAAGATGGCTGGATCTCTCTGTTACTCACATCTGGTCAGGAAGTGTGGGTACAAGAAGAATATGTTGAGCTGGTAAATCATGAAGGAGTATCAGCAAGCTCTCAACAAGAATAATTTTTTAGTATATACTTATTGTATGCCATCATTTAAAACTATACGTAAGACAATTCTCTTCTTCCTTCTTCCTCTCCTTGCGTTTGCACTTTCAAGCATCCCTGTTCTTACTGCATATACATTACACATCGCGCTTGTCTTCTTTATGATTACTATTGCGCTTTCCTTTGTAAAGAATGAAAAGTTGGCGCTCTCTAAAACATCTATCAACTCTGTTGTTATTCTCCTTTTGGTTGGCGGTACTGGCTGGTTTCTTTCTCCGTTCTTCTTTTTGCTGTACCTTCTCCCTATTTACCTCGGCTTCTTGTATGTACCGTCTGTTGCATTTGGGTTCCTCTCCGCGTTGCTTATTATATTCGCTTCCAGTGTTGGTGAAGTGAATGTTTCATTCGACGTAATGACATTACTCTCTTTGCTCCTTGTTATCCCACTTGTTATTTACCTTAGAAAGAGATTCTTAATATTAAAGCAAACAGACAAAGACATCTTAATTTTAGAAGAAGATTCTGGTATCAAAGATACTGATACTATTGCCATTCTGCTTGCAAACCGCATCACCAATCTTGGTGTTACTATCCGCCAACCCCTTTCCTTTATTAAACAAGCAGCAATGGTGTTACTCGAAGAAGATCTTACCCCAAAAGAAGCAACAGAATACTTAAAGCGCATTAAGTCTACTGCAATCGAATCATTGAAAGATATCCGAGAATTTGAAGGAGATACTTCCGCGAATGAAGTGCTCAAGAACTCTAAAGAAGACGTAGAGTTTGGTGTGCAAGAAGTAAAAACTATCAAAAAACCCCTATGAAAAAAATACTCATTGTAGAAGACGACCAGTTCATCAGAGAGATGTACAACCTTATTCTTACAAAAGCAGGGTACGAGGTAACAGAAGCACTAGACGGTAAAGATGGACTTACCATGGCGCAAGAGGGCGGATACGATGTTATCCTACTAGACCTCATGATGCCTAATCTTGATGGTTTAGGATTTCTCTCCGCACTCAAAGAAGAACCGTCAAAGAAAAAAAATGGACCAATCATCGTCCTTTCTAACCTTGCATACGGTGATGCGAAGCAGAAAGCAATTGAATTAGGTGCCTCAGACTTTTTAGTAAAAGCAGATCTGGATCCGAAAGACGTGAGAGCTGCGGTAGAGAAAGTGTTCAAATAGCTTCATTAGCTTATAGCTTCGTTAGCTTACCGAACGACATCGTAAAAAAAAGCTAATGCAGCTAACGAAGCTGGGTAGTGAAGCTAAACACTGAATTTAAAATTAAATATATCCCCCAGCCTTCGCTAAAGCTTCGGCGGGCAAGGCCGTCTTAGTGTTTATACAGAGAATTTGAAGTTGAAAATATCCCCATCTTTTACGATGTAATTTTTCCCTTCATCGCGGACTTTTCCTGCCGCGCGTGCAGCGGCATACCCATTGGCGGCTATTAAATCATCATACGAAACTGTTTCTGCGCGGATGAATCCTCGTTCAATATCCGAATGAATTTCTCTTGCTGCTCTTGGAGCAGTGCTTCCGTTTGGTATCGTCCAAGCGCGGGATTCATCTTCACCAGTTGTAAAAAAAGTTACAAGGCCAAGAAGTTTGTATCCGGCATGTATTAATCTGTTTAAGCCCGTTTCTGTTAGTCCGTATTCTGCAAGAAATATCTTTTGTTCTTCTTCAGACAATTGCGCAATTTCTTGTTCGATTTGAATGGAGAGCGGAAGCGTAGTCTCCCCTCTCCCCATATGGGGGAGAGGGTTAGGGTGAGGGCTGTTGTAGTCGCGTAACTGACCTTCACTCACATTCGCCACATACATCATTGGTTTTATGGTGAGTAGCGCAACGCCTTGCATGAGCTCTTGCTCTTTTTCTGATAGGGCAGTGTTACGTGCCGGATTACCTTGGGATAGTTCGCTTTCAAATCTTTTTAGAACCGCAAGTTTTTGTGTAGCTTCTTTTGCTTCAACCCCGGAGCCCTTTGCTGTTTTTTCTGCGTTCTGGATGAGCTTTTGAACCGTTGCCAAATCCGCAAGTGCAAGTTCAGTGTTAATTGTTTCTGCGTCACTTTCAGGGTTAACAGTGTTGTTGACGTGAATAATATCCGCATTTTCAAAAAATCGGACTACGTGGACTATGGCGTCCACTTCTCGAATGTGGGATAAGAATTTATTCCCGAGCCCTTCGCCCATATGTGCATCTTTTACTAGCCCAGCAATGTCTACAAATTCTATCGTAGTAGGTACAATCTTCGCGGAATCGGATAATTTTCTCAGTACTTCAAGCCTGTCATCTGGCACCGGCACTACCCCTACATTTGGTTCAATGGTCGTAAAGGGTACGTTGCGTGCAGGCGCAGATAGTTTTGTAAGCGCGTTGAAGAGCGTAGATTTTCCTACGTTGGGCAGGCCTACGATTCCGATTTTTAAGCTCATATCCCAATCTTTGAACATTTAGGAGGAATAGGCAAGCAGTTTGACTGTTTTATTCGTTTTATTAATGATAAACTGATGGTATGGTTCGACGCGTAAAACAAATCCCTTTCTGGGACAAGAAGGGTGGGCCGATACTTATTGTAATGGCAATTTTTATAGCGCTCATTATTTTTTCCCAAATTCCTTCTTCTTATACTGGTTCTGATAGCGAAATTGAGCGGAAGCTTGTAACGGTCTTAAAATGGCTTATTGCCGCTACACTTCGATTTTTATAGATGGAGTCAGGAGATTGCTGGTGGTCTACTGTTTTTTTATATAGATTGGGTAGATAGCAGTAAAAGTCGAATTCAATAGTTGGGATAAGTGATTGCGGGTACCGATTTTTAGTGACATGCAGATACTGTACGAAAAATGGTGCGCTAAGTCAAAAATGTCATTGGTATTTATTACTATGAGATATATACTGAAGTAGTAAGAATATGAAAGATAATCAATCAAGCAACGAAATTATCATCTATCAATCCGCCGATGGAACACCTGGCATTGGGCATATGAAGGTGTCAGGTACTTTCATTTCTACCTGATAATTAATATTTGAACGAATGTAACGAAAACGTAATGGTTCAACAGCTTGTGAACACCTTTTGACTTGTTTTAAATTATGAAAGTACCTGACACCTTCATGCGTTCTTCATGCGTTCTTACTTCCTCGTACTTGCCACTATACCCCCTAGGGGGTATAGTTAGTATATGAAATACATGGACGACAAAAACAAGGGAAGAGCAATGCGCCGCTTAAAGATTCTTGAGGGGCAAGTGCGGGGTCTGCAAGAGATGATTATGCGAGATACTTATTGTATAGACGTTATTACACAAACGTCAGCAGTAAAACAGGGACTATCGAATGTTGAAGACTTGCTTCTGGAAAATCATTTGGAGCACTGTGTGCATCACCAAATGCATTCTGGTCAGGCAAATAAGGCAAAAGAAGAAATCATCAAAGTCTACAAGCTTAAAAGAAAATAGAAACTATATAAACTTATGCACACGCAAATATACAACGTAAAAGGAATGCATTGCGCTTCATGCTCAGCAATTATCGAAAAGACATTTAAAAAAGTTGCAGGAGTTCAGTTTGTGGAAGTGAATTACGGGACTGAGAAAGCCAAAGTATCTTTTGACCCAACAAAAACAAATTCACAAGAACTTTCTAAGAAAATTGAACCGTTAGGATATTCGCTCCAAACAGCAAGCACTTCGACTGCGCTCAGTGCAAGTGAAATGGGCATGTCACCAGAAGACCATGCGGCTCATACGGGTGTCGGGCAGTCTAAAAAAGCAAAACTCGCTGAAGTTGCTGACATGAAAGCAAACGTGATGATAGCTATCCCGTTGGCTATTTTTAGTATTATTGTCATGGGCTGGGACATTCTTGCACAATTTGGAGTAATTCCAAACATGTCTCCGGTTATGTATGAGTTTGTGCATCATTTGTTGCCTATTTTTGCCACCTACATTCTCTTAGTAGTTGGGAAGCCGTATCTTTTGGGTTTCTATCGTTTCCTTCGCTATGGCAAGGCAAATATGGATACGCTTATTGGTATTGGTACTTCCGTTGCATTTCTGTATAGCTTCATTATTACTGCGTTTGAAGAACCGCTTCGGGAGTTTATTAACGTTGAGCATACGTATTACGATGTAACTATTGTAGTGATTGCTTTTATCACCCTCGGCAAATACTTGGAAGCGAAAGCAAAAATTAAAACAGGCGATGCCATAGAAAAACTCCTGAACCTTCAGGCTAAAACAGCTCTAGTTATTAGAGAGGGAAAAGAAATAGAGGTATCGGTACATGACGTAAAGCATGGTGATCTTATTATTGTAAAACCTGGAGCGAAAATTCCTGTTGATGGTCTCGTTACTGAAGGCATGTCATTCATCGATGAATCTATGATCACTGGAGAGCCAATGCCGGTTGAAAAAAAGACCGGAGATACTGTGGTAGCTGGAACTATCAATACCAACAGTTCTTTTACCTTCAAAGCGACAAAGGTAGGATCAGAAACGCTTCTCGCTCATATTGTTAAAATGGTTGAGGAAGCGCAAGGGAGTAAAGCACCGATTCAAGCCTTGGCAGACAAGATTTCGGCTGTCTTTGTGCCCATTGTCCTCGTACTATCTTTTCTCGCTCTTGGAGCATGGCTTCTTTTTGGAACAGGCCCTCTTGGCTTCGCGCAAGCTCTTTCATTCGGTCTCACATCTTTTGTGGGCATTCTTGTGATTGCTTGTCCATGTGCGCTTGGTCTTGCTACGCCAACAGCGATCATTGTCGGTGTAGGGAAAGGCGCGAGAGAGGGTATTCTTATTAAAGATGCCGCAACGCTTCAGAAGCTTCATGAGGTTACTACGGTTGTCGTAGACAAGACGGGAACTATAACGAAAGGAAAACCGGAACTCACGAGTATTAAAAATTATTTGCATCAGACTGACGAAAAAATCATATCTATTCTTGCAACGCTTGAAAGCAAGTCAGAACATCCAATTGCTCACGCAGTGTTGGAATACGCCAAAACAAAAGGTATTTCTCTTCTCGTGGCTTCGAGCTTTGAAAGCATAAAGGGTAAGGGGTTGAAAGCGACTATTGAAAACACGGAATACTTTGCAGGAAATACGAAACTGATTTCTGATCTTAAGCTATCTTTTGATTTGAATGAAATTGAAGCAGAGACGATGCAAGGAAAAACTCCGGTTATTCTTGCTACAAAAAATGAAATTGTTGCTGTTATTATGGTGGCAGATGCTATAAAACCAGAAGCGATTGAAGCAGTTAAAAATCTCCATAAACTCGGAATCAAAGTTATTATGCTTACCGGCGACCATAAGAATACTGCGCAAGCTATTGCGAAAGAAGTTGGTATAGACGAAGTTGTGGCTGAAGTGCTACCAGAAGATAAACTCAAAAAAATTAAACAACTTCAAGCAGAGGGCAAAATAGTAGCAATGGCTGGGGACGGTATTAATGACGCTCCTGCTCTCGCTCAGGCTGATGTGGGCATCGCCATGGGAACAGGTACTGATGTGGCTATTGAGACTGCGGGAATTACGCTCCTGCATGGCGACATTTCAAAGCTTGTGAAAGCAATTAGGCTTTCAAAAATGACTATGCGAGGTATTAAGCAAAATCTCTTTTGGGCATTTATATACAACATTGTTGGCATTCCGCTTGCCGGAGGGTTGTTTTACCCAGTCTTTGGATGGCTCTTAAGTCCTGTATTTGCAGGGTTTGCGATGGCGTTCTCAAGCGTTTCTGTTGTTGGCAATTCATTACGACTTAAAGCAAAGAAACTATGACACCTCAAACGCATACATTCCACGTTCACGGCATGCACTGCAATGCTTGTATTCTAGTAACGGAAAGCGAATTACAAGAGTTGCCAAATATTACGTTTGCAAAATCAAATCTGAAGCATCACTCAGTTGAAGTAAAAGGGGATTTCGGGAATAAGACACCAGAGGAAATTGCAGAAGAGCTTACGGTACCGCTTAAGTCTCATGGATATACAGTCTCTGTAGAGAAGCAGCAGAAGATAACAAATTGGGGAGACTTTACTATAGCGGTTCCTATTGCTCTCGTATTTGTATTCCTTTTTGCGCTGCTTCAAAAAATGGGAATTGTGAATCTCGTGCATGGCGGGGATGTTACGTACGGTACGGCATTTATCATCGGTATTGTTGCATCTCTTTCTTCATGTATGGCAGTAGTCGGAGGGCTTGTTCTTTCCATGTCGGCAACGTTTGCAAAAGAAGGCGATACAATAAAACCCCAACTGCTATTCCATAGTGGTCGTCTTGTTTCATTTTTTATTCTCGGAGGAGGTATTGGCGCAATCGGTTCTGCTTTTACACTGAACACTTCAGCTACGTTTATATTAAGTGTCGTGATTGGAATTGTGATGCTCATGCTTGGCATAAATCTTCTCGACGTATTCCCTTGGGCAAAAAAACTTCAGCCTTCCATGCCAAAATTTATTGCCAAACATGCTCATAATGTTTCAAAGTTTAATCACAGTTTCACGCCGGTGTTACTGGGTGTTGCAACGTTTTTCCTGCCCTGCGGATTCACTCAATCAATGCAACTGTATACGCTTACGACTGGCAATTTTCTTCAGGGTGGCCTCACGATGCTTGCGTTTGCGCTGGGTACGCTCCCGGTTTTATCTGCAATTAGCTTTAGCTTCCTGAGTATTACAAATAGCTCTAAAGCAGGAATTTTCTTTAAGACAGCCGGACTTATCGTGGTTCTGTTTGCGATATTTAATTTTATTAATAGCTTGGTTGTGATTGGCGCAATACCGCCATTGTTTAATTTTTAGTATACTTCTATTTATGAAAGAAATTATTGCATCAATCCTTGTTGCCGGTACCCTCATTGCAGGCACAGTAATGCTCACGAGAAACAGCAAAGAACATACGGCAGGGGCTGATGAAAATAACGTGACTATTGTTGATGGCAAGCAAATTGTAGAAATAAACGCCAAGGGAGGATACCAACCCAGAAAAAGTGTGGCGCAAGCCGGCATTCCTACAATTCTTCGGTTTGATACAAGCGGAACGTTTGACTGTTCTGCTTCCGTAAGAGTTCCAAGTATGAATATAAGCAAAACGCTTCCGCAAACAGGATCAACGGATATTGATATTGGCAGTCAGAATGTTGCTACTCTGCAAGGTACATGTGGAATGGGGATGTATCCGTTTGAAGTTGAATTTAAAAGTTAATTGATATCCAGAGTTCTGAACTTGTATCGTACGAATATTTTAGTGAGATACATTGAAAGTGGCAGTAAAAGAATCATCTGTAACATGGGAGTAAGCCCAACTTTTAGATACGGGATAATTGGCATGACATCGGTATACGCCCACCTTTCAAACAACAAGGCGCGCCATTCAATTCCTACGGCGATACACAATCCGATGGCAGCAAGCGTAATAATATCTTTTTTATTCAGTGAGGCAATCCAGTTAAAATCATTTTTTAGCGAAG
>JAQBWN010000029.1 GCA_027624555.1 bacterium
AGGTTTTGGTGGCGGAGACGGCGGGCTAGGAGGGCTTGGCGGTGGCGCTCTCGGACAACTTCTTCCTCTCCTTATGCAAGGCTTGATGGGTGGTGGGCAAGGGCAACAAGGACAAGGTAAATACGGTGCCGGATACGGAAATCAACAACAAAGCTGTGCAGCCCAAGCAGTAGCACCAGTATGTGGAATGGACGGAAAAACATACAACAACTCATGTTACCTAAATCAACAAGGCGTAATCCTCCGAAATACGGGCGTATGCGTCGCTCCTTCGACAGACTCAGGGCAAGCAACTCCCAATATCAACAGCATCGTCACCCTAACTCAGCTCTCCCAAAGCGGAATACCTGCAACGCTACTTGAGAATGTGAGGAACTTAGTAACAACCGTTCTCTCTAGTATTATTGCAGGGAGTGCAGTACAAGAGACGACGGTGAATTAATGATGATTATGTATAAAAAAATAAGTTCAGTATTAGTAGCTTTTGTTTTTGCGTCTGCAATTTTTATTCAGGTAGTACTCGCCCAGAGTGTACCGCCTTTGAAAGTGTATTTATATATTCATACAAATCCGAACACTTCAGTAGGCGCTGCGTATCCAAATTCATATCTTGCATTTAAAAATATTCCCGGAGCACAAGTTGTTCATAGGAATATTGTTGGATGGAGTCGTGATCAATTCCAGGCGCAGTTGCAAAAAGATTTTTCGACTCCAGGAGCAAGCAATATGGTGGTGTATGGAGGGCACGGTGTTATAGGAGGCTTGGGTACAGATGGTAATTTGAATTTCAATAGGGCGCACGCACTTGCTGATATCGGGCAAGCTGCGAGAAATAACGGAACAACTGCATCTGCCTTTATTGAAAGCTGTGGATCTGGAATTGTGTGTAATATTGGTAACTTGCCCGATGGAATTAACGGTGTATTTACCGCGTCAACAGCTGATAAGCCAGGGTGGGTGTATAAAGGGAACGGGCAGCCATGGAAAGCAGAGTTTGGGGAAGATATAAAAAATGCCATGAGTAATTTCGGAACTGGTACATCAAAAGATCCTGATACAAATAAAGATGGAGTAGTTACGGCCGGTGAATTAGATAAAGCATTAAATAATGGCAAGCCGGGCAGGTCTAAAGTACCAAATCCTGATGCACCAATATTTTTTAAGGATCAGGAAACGGCGGACAAGTATAGTAAAACTACCGAATGTATTTTACTTCGCCCAGGGCAAGTGGACAATAATTACGTACTTTTTTCGTATAAAGAAGGTGATATTACGATTAAACTCAAGCCCGAGTCAATAATTGGTTATGGAAATAGAACTAAATTTAGGAATGAATTTCCAGTGAGAGGTCAAGTGCGGGATGTAGAAAAAAGCGATGAATCTGAATTAAATTTTGATTTACGCAGATTAGGAAGCGATTTTATCGAGGATCACATAAAAGAGGTTCTCTCTGTAAAACCAGCAAATAGCGTTACAGCTCGCACTGTTCTATTGCCGAGCGAAGCGCAAGCAAAAGAATTTGTGACATCTTTGGGGGGCAGTTCTGCGGCACAAGGGCAGTACACTCTTGGTTCGCAAAAAGTTGATGTCGGAAAACGATACATAGCACGCCACCCAAGCCCACAAGATAAAATAGTATTTGATGATCAGTGTAATCCAAGTGAATGGAAGCCCCTTGAACCTGAACCAGGCAAAAACCCAGATAACGGTGGCGATGGTGGTGAAAATGGCGGTGGCGATCAGGGCGGTGGCGGAGGAGGTTCTCAGCCAGGTGCTGGCGGTGGGTTAGATTCTCTCTTGTCTTCACTTATGCAGGCGTTACTTGGCAAGCAGGGGCAACAGGCAAATCAACAGGGGCAAAACCCATACGGCGCAGGATACGGGAACGAGCAACCTATAGATCCGGTATGCGGAACAGATGGAAAAACCTACAAAAATGATTACTATCGTGCTCAATATACGTCCCTAAAGAACACCGGCGTATGCGTCTCCCCTTCGACAGGTTCAGGGCAAGCAACTCCCAACGTCAACAGCATCGTCACCCTAACCCAGCTTTCTCAAAGCGGAATACCTGCAACGCTACTTGAGAATGTTCGTAATCTTGTCTCTAGCGTTCTTTCTAATATTCTTGCAGGGGCAAATGTGGCTGAAACAACGGTTAGATGATGACTCTATGATATTGATTCTAAAAAGATTATTTGTAGTATTACTGCTAAGTGGAGTATATGGAATTGCCGTGTTTGCGCAAACGCACGTTGGGCCGAAACTTATTCCGAGGGACAGGACATCTCCGTCAATTCATGAAGGCGCGTCTGGGGAGAGAAGTGCAGGTGTAAAAACAAATGTGAATCCACTTATTGGACAAGTGCCGGCAAGCTATAGTCCGTTTCAAAGTTTTGTAGGTGCAATTGGGAGCCTAGTGCAACCATATAATGTTGATGCGCCAGTGTCCGACAGCACTGCCATAGGATTTAAATATAATAATTTTTCTAGAATGTTCTTTCCGCTTTTTTCGAGGTCCGGCAGAGCAGATAGGTTATATGCGGGTACAAAAGGGCTTGGTGGCGAAAATATAACAGACGTGGCAGCGCTTGGGCAGCCAGGCGGGAAAAACCCGGGCGACCCATATTGGGTTGCGTACCCACGGCCGGGGAATGTGGAAAATCCAATTCCATTCCAGTTAATTCACCATCAATATGATTGCTTTTGTAGGTGGGATGAGACGATCAACTGTCCGTTGCAAACAAGTCCTTTTTGGCACGTGAATTTTGGTGCGCCGTTTTCCCCTCCCATTCATCTCCAGCCTGTTTCGTGCCAAGCATGTTTTGGGGTACACCGTATTCGTAAGCATGATTTTTATGTAGGTAAGAGCAAAAGCGGAGCATTTGATGGATACCCGTTTAGTTACCCAACAGATACAGGCTACCAGGAATGTTTGCGGCAAAGTGTAGAAAGTTATGCTGCTTCCGGCCCAGGTGGTGCCGTTCAAGGAGAGGGCGAACTCTACGGCCTCTAAAATAATTGGTAAAAATATGGTACACTTATATCAAACAAAACTATGACAACACTATTACCTTTTTCAACGCAACTTACCAACGCTTGGAAATTATTTCTTAGCAGGTGGGGCACAGCAGTTGTGTTACAACTGTTCACGCTTATTCCTGGAATTTTCATGTATCCGCTTGTGAGTGAATATGTACAAGCGAATGTAAATGGCGAGAACGTGAATGCGGTATTTCAAAATTCGGTGTATGTTAATCAGTTTCTCTTTGGTTTTGTACTCTTGATGTTAATTGGTATTTTTGTAGCTTCTGCAACTGGCGTATTATTTGCAGCGCAAAAGAAAGTTTCGTTAGGTGCGTTGCTCACAAATACGGTGAAAACGTATATTGCTGTGTTGTATACGAGTATGTTATCTGGGCTTGCCGTACTATTTTCTATTATTCCCGCAATGGCGCTGTACTATTGGTATGTCGCATTTGCACGTGGGGGTTCTGCAGTTACCGGTAGCGCAGTTATGGCAGTAGATGCCATTGTCTTAGTTGCACTAGTTGCGTTATTAATTCCTGCTGCCATTGTAGCAACATACGTTATGTATGCACCGCTTGCGGTCGCACTAAAAGTAACTTCCGCAGGGTTTACTGCAATTATGCATACAAAACATTTGGTAGCACACCATGTGTGGCAGTTATCATGGAGAATAGTCGGAAGCATTGCATTGTTTCAAATAGTTTCTGCAAGTGTGAGCACACTTCCATACGCATCGTTTTTTGTACCGTTTGTGTTATCCATAGTTATATTAGCATTTTTTGTTGAGCTGTATAAAGAGCTGCAAGAAGCATAGATGTAAAATATGCTTTGGATATTTCTAGCTCTCTTGGCGCACACTGCCAACGGAGCTGTATTTATAGTTGATAAAAGTTTACTTGGGGGCAAAAGTACGTTAGGTAAGCCACTCACGTATGCACTGTATTCCGCAGCGCTCGCAGTTCTCAGTATTGTTTTACTGCCATTTGCGAGCGTTGTAGTAACTTCTTTTATAGTGAATTGGTCTGTGCTTGCCGGGATTGTGCATATATTGGCATTGTATGTATTTTTTGTGGCCATGCGGTTTGGTGAACCATCGAGAGTTGTGCCAATTACCGGGTCTGCGGTGCCGTTGTTTACGATTCTGTTTGCGGTGATTTTTTTAGGGGAAGTGTTTACATTTTGGCAATACGTTGGAACGGTGCTGTTGCTTATTGGTGGTGGGTTGTTGGCTATACGGCATTCTACGTTTCGCACCCCCTCCAGCTCCCCCTTGAAAAGGGGGAGAGAACTCTCCCATCTTTTATTTCCTGTACTTGCCGGTGCATTATTTGCCGCATATTTTGTTATTACAAAACATATTTATACATTTGCAGATGCAGAGTTTTTGAGTGTATTTATGGCCACGAGAGTTATTGAAGGAATGATGGCGTTGTGCGCCGTTGGGGTGATGCGTTTAGTGGTAGTGAAGAGCAAGCAACTGAACCTGCCCTCATCCGCGCCTCGCACAAAGGCGAGGCTAACCTTCTCCCCAATTGGGGAGAAGGGAACTTCGGTTCTATTTATTTTTAATAAAGCATTGGCTGCGGGGGCATTTTTACTACAAACGTATGCCATTAGCCTGGGCAGCGTGTCTGTGGTTAATGCGTTGCAAGGTGTCCAGTTTGCCGTTGTATTCTTATTTTCCGCGCTATTTACGGTGATGTTGCCAAACCTTTTTCACGAGGATATGCGACAGAAAGTAGTTGTTCAAAAAATCACTGGTATTATTTTATTAAGTATTGGGATTACACTAATTGCATGAGGACGTTATATAAAGTGCTTGTAGGCTTGGTTGGGGTTTTTATACTTATTATTTTTCTTCTCGCGTTTCCGTCGTTTTACCCCGATCAGCAAGAATATGGCGTTTCATTTTCCGCACCGCATGCTTCCGGATTAGGCCTAAATTGGAAAGAAGCGTATCAGGCTCTTCTTGTCGATGTGGGCGTAAAGCATTTGCGTCTTTCTGCATACTGGGACAGCATTGAAAAACAACAAGGTGTGTACGATTTTTCCGACTTAGATTATCAAATTCAAGAAGCGGAAAAAAACAACGCTGACATATTGCTGGCAGTGGGAAAAAAATTACCTCGTTGGCCTGAGTGTCATGTATCTGCTTGGGCAAGAGATATTTCGGAACAAGAACAACAGCGCGCGGTTTTAGAATTAGTATCCCGTGTAGTTACTCGGTACAAACACAAGCAAAACGTTGTTATGTGGCAATTGGAAAATGAACCACTTTTATCATTTGGTATTTGCCCGCCTGTAGATGTTGCATTTGTACAAGAAGAACAAAAATTACTACGCACGCTTGATCCGGCTCGGCCAATTTTAGTTACAGATTCCGGCGAGTTAAATTCTTGGCTTGGTGCATCGAAATATGGCGATATTTTAGGCACAACTATGTACAGAACAGTATTTTCTGGTAGAACAAAAAAGTTATTTCATTATGATTATTTGTTCCCCTCTTGGGCATATAGGGTGAAGGCGAGGTATATTGGGTTGCTACGAAACAAACCCGTTCTTATATCGGAATTGCAGGGTGAGCCGTGGGGAAGTAAGCCGTTTACGGAGATGACAGGAGATGAAAGAAAAGAATCTTTTTCATCAGAGCGATTTATTCAACTTGCGGGGTTTGCAAAGCGTACGCAGTTAACGCCCGTGTACTGGTGGGGTGCAGAATATTGGTATTGGGAAAAAATAAAAAACGGGAATAGTGAATATATGGACATTGCAAAAGAATTATTTTCACTTGAAGGAGGTGACGTATATGGCAAATAAAAGTTTACAATTATGGGCAGCAGTTTTGCTTTTAATTGGCGGGTTGGTTCACTTGATTCCGGCGTTGTATAGCAGTCTTGCGGCCTTAACCGGAGGGCAGCCGTGGATTCAAATCATCGTTGGAATATTGTCGATTATAGTAGCATTAGTTATTTTCGCAGGAGATAAAGGCGAGGCGTAAAAAGTAAGTGTTCCCTTCTCCCTAATTGGGGAGAAGGTGCCTCGCCAAGAGGCGGGCGGATGAGGGCAACCCACAATGCGACGACAGCCCTCACCCCTGCCTGCGGGCTAGGCCCTCTCCCAGAACGGGAGAGGGGAACGACGTGGATGCCGGGTCGGAGCCCGGCATGACAATTATTTCTTTATTTTCTTCCGTATCGCCGCAATCGCATCTCGATACTGCACTGCTTTTTCAAATTCCATATTTTGTGCGGCAAGTTGCATTTTGTCCGTGAGTCGCTTTATAGTTCGCGCTGCTTCTTCTTTGGATAATTTCTCGGGAATTTCTACTTCTTCAATAGGTCGAGATAATGATGATTCTTTAATTTCTTTTACAATAGATGTTGGCGTAATGCCGTGTTCTTCGTTGTACGCAACTTGAATTTTTCTTCGACGCGTTGTCTCATCTATGGCGCGTTGCATTGAGCCGGTCATTCTTTCTGCATACATAATTACGCGCCCGTTCACGTGGCGAGCAGCCCTACCCATTGTTTGGATGAGCGCTGTTTCGCTTCTCAGGAACCCTTCTTTGTCTGCATCCATTATTGCGACCAAAGCAACTTCGGGCAAATCCAGCCCTTCTCGGAGTAAGTTGATTCCTACTAATATATCGTACCTGCCGGCGCGCAAGTTACGTAAAATATCAATTCTTTCAAGAGTATCTATGTCTGAGTGCAAATACGCTGCTTTCATTCCAGATTCTGTTAAATACGTTGCAAGTTCTTCTGCCATTCTTTTGGTGAGTGTGGTTACAAGTACGCGCATACCTTGCTTCACTGTTTGCCGAATTTGTTCCATTACGTCGTCTATCTGAAGTTTAGATGAGCGAATTTCTATTTCTGGGTCAATAAGGCCGGTAGGGCGAACGATTTGTTCAACTGTTGCTTCGCTTGTGTTGTGCTCATAGGGGCCGGGTGTTGCAGATATATAAATTGTTTGCCCAATGCGTTCTTCAAATTCAAAAAACTTGAGAGGACGGTTGTCTTTAGCGCTCGGTAATCGAAATCCGTATTCAATAAGGTTTTGCTTGCGCGCGGCATCACCTGCATACATAGCTCCAACCTGCGGGATGGTCATGTGCGATTCATCTATGAATGTTAAAAAGCCTTTGTCTCCATACGCAAACTTGAAATAGTCTATAAGGGTAGAAGGTGGGGTGCCAGAAGCTCTGCCTTCTAGATGACTGGAATAATTTTCAACTCCTGAAACATACCCGATGTGCTCAAGCATTTCGAGGTCGTAGTTTGTTCGCTCAATAATTCTTTCCGCTTCCGCAAACTTTTTTCGCTTCGTAAAGAGTTCACCTTGTTTTTTCGCTTCTGCTCGAATTGCTTCAAGAGATGCTTTTTTCTTTGCCTCGTTTGTCATAAAAAACGTTGCAGGGAATATGGCCGCAGATTCTCGCACTTCACGTTCATGCCCCGTTATCGGGTCTATTTTTGATATTTTTTCTATATGAGGGCCAAAAAATTCTACGCGAATAACAACATCTTCGCCGGCCGGGAATACATCTACCGTATCTCCGCGCACGCGGAATTTGCCACGTTCTAAATCTAAGTCATTTCTTTCGTATTGCAAATTACTAATACTTCGTAAGAAATCTTGGCGAGCAAGCATGTCTCCTGTTTTTATAAACACACGCGCATTGAGGTAATCTTGCGGAGAACCTAAACCATAAATACAGGAGACAGATGCAACCACTATCGTATCTTGCCGAGACAAAATTGCTTCCATTGCGCTATGACGTAGGCGGTCTATTTCTTGATTGATAGCGGCATCTTTTGCAATGTACGTTCCCGTGCGGGGAATATATGCTTCTGGCTGGTAGTAATCGTAATACGACACAAAGTATTCTACTGCTGCATCTGGAAAAAATAATCGGAACTCTTCCGACAGTTGCGCCGCAAGCGTTTTGTTATGGCTAATAACAAGAGCGGGCATACCTGTTTCGGCAATTACGGAAGCCGCTGTCATTGTTTTTCCAGATCCCGTTACCCCAAGAAGTGTTTGTCGTTGCAGGTTTTTTCGAACGCCTTCAACAAGGCCCTCTATAGCCTTGGGCTGATCTCCCGCCGGCGTA
>JAQBWN010000030.1 GCA_027624555.1 bacterium
ATACACCACTGCCTACATTTGCGCCTATACCCGACTCAACTTTAAGAACTGCCATAATAATAGATCCACGCACGCCAGTTACCGAACTTGCGAATTTCGCCATATCAACTGCAGTTTTTAGAGAAACGTTTACCTTCCCGCTTTGTAATGTAAAAATCTGCTTGCCTATTTCTTCGCGCGCAGCGCGTGCTTCTGCGATAAGACTTTCAAACACCAATTGTTTTTGTTTTTTTTCTGCTAAGAATTTACCCTGGATAGTTTTCTTTTCGGCGAGGTCGACTGTTTGTGCATCCAGTATTTTTTGCAGCACGCTCAAGTCCTCTGCCTGATCTTCTAAGTTTTTCTCTTTTTCACGAAGAGATTCTTCGTTTTCATGCATTTTTGCTACCACGGCAACCGCGCGCTCTTGAAACGTTTTGTATTCTTCTCTACGTGTTAACACGTCGCTCAAACTATCCGATGTAAAAAATATACGCACCATCGACTGCGACTCGTATTGATACAAGCTTCGAATAAGAGAAGTGAGCTCTTCTCTCTTCTGTGCTATATCTTGCTCAAGCATTTGCATTTCATCGTTTGTTTGCTTTTTTGTTATAGTAACTTTTGCTATGGAAGCTTTAGTGTTTACTTGCTCTCGTTCTGCTTTTTTAAGCCGCGCTTGCAGTTGCTCTATTGCAATTGCAATAAGCTCCGCCTCTTCTTGTGTTTCACTTTTTTTTATACTTAAATCCGCAATCTTTTTGTTCACTTCATCAATTTCTTTCTGACGCTGAACAATTTGCTCATCTATTTCATTTGTAGTTAACTCTGCAGCATAAACTCTATCTACCTTTCCCATACCCCATATCATGCAGATACAGAGAATACCTATCTTATAAAGATACCTCACACGCTAATCCCCTTTCTCTTATTCATGAACATCTAATCCCCACCCTTGTACAAACCCTTGCCATTCTTTCGACGTGCCAGATTCTTCTTCAAACCGAACGATAGCTTCTTCTGGGGTAATAATTCGAACACCGTCCGCCTCTCCTGCGTCTAATAGGTGCCTATCGCTCGTCACCAGCATCTCTGCTTCTCCACCCACAGCTGCCTCTACAAATTTCATATCTTCTTCATCATCAAGCGTTACATCCGCGTATTCCGGTTCTGTATGGTCTAGCATGGAAAGAAATTCTTCAATGCGGCTGCGGTAATCGGTATCTGCTATCAATCGTGCAAGTATCAGACGATACTCCTTCATAACCTTAGAAGTAGCTACGGCAATAAGGTCTCCGCTACGCACCGCATCTATCAGTTTTGCCTCAGCGCAATAGTCGTCTTGAAAACCATCTATAAGAACATTGGTATCTAATACAATACGCATCATGCATTACATGATACGTACTTCTCAGAGCTTGCCAATACCCAGTGTGGAAAACCTTTTATCTTTTTTCTGTTTGTTGGTATACTGTTCGTATGGCACTTTCAGATTTGAGCAAAAAACAAAGTCAAACACTCGATGCGATTAAAGCATTTCTTGCGGGACACAACTATGCGCCGAGTTACCGAGACATTATGAAAGCGATGGGTATTAAATCACCTGCTACGGCATACGCTCACGTTCAGCAACTCAAAACAAAAGGATATTTGAAAATTAAGAACGGTGAAATGCGTTCTGTTGAACTTACAGAGAAATCCAATATCTTCACAAAGGGCATTGAACTTCCACTCGTTGGACTTATAGCCGCTGGCTCACCAATACAAGCAATTGAGGAGCGAGAAACTATTACTGTTCCGCTAGAGTTGCTTCCAAACTTAAACTGCTTTGCATTACAAGTACGCGGAGAGTCAATGATAGATGACGGCATATTAAACGGCGACTACGTTATTATTGAACGGAATTTTTATCCGAAAAACGGAGACGTAGTTGTTGCGCTTGTAGATAATGAAAATGCAACGCTCAAAAGATACTACAGAGAAAAAACACGGATTCGCTTGCAGCCGGCAAATAAAAAGATGAAACCTATTTACGTTAAAAACCCAACTATTCAAGGAATAGTCCGCGGAGTTATTAGAAGATACGAAGAAAGGGAATAAAAAAACGCCGTCCTCAACGAGAACGGCGTGTCGACAAAGTTTTACACTTACTCCACAAGCTCAATAGTGTATTCCTCGTTTCCCATTGTGGTATACGTAACAAGCCCAGGGGATGCTTCAATGGTTAACAAGTAATGCGCCCTACACGAGAGTTTGCCTGCTCCCCCTTCTTCATACCGTGTCCATCCTTCTGTAACATGCCAATCAGTGAATGTAAAACTGATTTCCCCCTTTAGATCAAACTCAAACGTATTAATTACTGCCGTTGCTTCCCAAAACGAAATCTCCCGACCAACTATACGCACTTTTTGTCCTTTTTGGAAAAAGGGTATGTCCATCTTCTACTCCTATAAAAAAATGTGCTATCACCACTAAACCACCGCATCATCATGCGTCCATAAAAGATGTTCTGTCAAACCCCCTCACCCTAACCCTCTCCCAGAACGGGAGAGGGGAGCGATGCATCTTCCCCTACTTCAATCTGTTCAAATCTATTGGAAAGCTTATCTAACCTTCTATTTGAATCTTCATACTTGGTTTTTGCGTTGCTCAAATGCTTGCCTACTGTTAAGAAATCATCTGAAAATTTTCCAAAATCCTGCCGAAGTGCACCAATGTATTGCAAAATTTCTCGCGTCTTTTGCTCTATTTTCATACCGCGAAGTCCAACCAAAACGGTCTGCAAATATGCTAAAAAGCTATTTGGAGATACTGGCACTACTTTGTGTTGTAAACAGAACTCCCACAAATCGAGCCCGTGCTCTGAGCTGGTCCCCGAATGTACCATTGTCTCGTAATACACTCCCTCAATGGGAATATACATAAACGCATAGTCTAATGTTTTTTCGCTCGACGAAATATATTTCTGCGAAATATCGGAAACATGCTTTTTTACGTCTCTTATAAATACTTTACGCAGCGCAATTCGTTCCTCTTTATCTTGCTCTTTCATAAACGCTTCATAATTTGCAAACGGAAACTTCGCATCTATCGCCACAATGTACCCGTCTTGCAATCGAATAATCGCATCTGCAATTTCTCTGCTATCTGCAAACGAATGTTGTAGTTCATACCTGTCTTGTGGTAATACGTCAGCAAGCAAGTTGCCGAGCAATACTTCCCCAAAGCTCCCACGAATTTTGGGTGCCTTTAACAAGTGCTGAAACGATACGATTTCATTCCCTGTTTGTTGCAGGCTCGCCGTTGCTTGTTCAAGCTTTCCTAACCCCTGACTCACAGAACGCACCGATTTTTCAGATTCTGCCATTGCACGCACGTTTTCAGAAAGTCTACGGTCTATTTGCTGGTTCATTCTATCCATTTGCTCCATTAGGCGTTTATTCATTTGCATCATAAACCAGGCAACACCGGCTCCTCCCAGCAACACAACACCAATCAATAAAACTATTGTTATATCCATACACCTACTATACCCTACTTCTTGTCCCTATGTTTACTGGCATTATTCGAAATATTGGAACTATTGTATCTAATGCAAGTCAAAAAGACGGAAGCATTATCTTGGAAATACACGCTCCTTTTTCTTCGGAACTTTCTGAGGGAGATAGTGTTGCTGTTGGAGGAGCTTGCTTAACCGCACTTTCGCATACTGATGCTACGTGGACGTGCAGACTAATGGCTGAGACTATTATGAAGACGTATTTAGGTAATCTTGTACCTGGCGACCTAGTAAATCTTGAGCAACCCGCTAAAGCAGGAGATTTTTTACACGGTCATATTGTCCAAGGCCACGTTGATGGAGTATGTACAATTACAAACATTCTAAAACAAGGAGATGACAGTCTCATAACCTTTCAGCCACCGCAAGAATTGCTTGCGCATATTATTTCCAAGGGCTCCGTAACGCTAGATGGCGTGAGTCTTACCATTGTAGATGTATTTCCGGAGTCTTTTACAGTTTCCTTCATGCCATACACACTCAATCATACGACGTTTGGAAATAAAAAAGTTGGTGATAGCGCACACATAGAAACAGATAAAGCTCAAAAGAATACCTGGTTTTCCGGAGTTGCGCAAAAGGGTGATGGGCGCGGCACTTCGCTTGGCTTCCCCACTGCAAATATTACGCTTGATGACACAGCGGCGAGTTTACCTGAAGGTGTATTTGCTGCCCGAGCGATGATTGCGGGCGACCCAACAATATACGCCGCAGCACTGCACAACGGCCCACGCCCTACGTTTGCAGGAGCATCAAATAGTGTTGAACTACATCTCATAAACTTTGTGCCAAGAAATCTGTATGGCGAAACAATACACTTTACGATAATTGAAAAAGTTGCGGATATTAAGAAATATAATTCTGTTCCAGAGTTAATTTTGGGTATTACAGAGAATGTAAAAAAAGCGACAGAGATTCTTTTGCAGCCGAACTAGCCCCGATATCGTTTTTCTACCTCTTCCCAATTAACTACACTCCAAAAGGCAGTAACATAATCCGGACGCTTGTTTTGGTACAGTAAATAATATGCATGTTCCCACACATCTAAACCAAGAACTATTTTTTTACCATCAGAAATTGGAGAATCTTGATTTGCAGTACTTATAATTTCAAGCTTGTTGTCCGAATTTTTTACGAGCCAAACCCACCCACTTCCAAAACGTGCCGCTGCAGCATCTGCAAATTGTTTTTTGAAATCATCGAATGTTCCGAATACAGTATCTATTGCTCCAACTAATTCACCAGACGGCTTACTGTCAGAAACATCGTGAGGGCCCATCATCGTCCAAAATAAACTATGGTTATAGTGTCCACCTCCGTGATTGCGAACCGCGGTTCGAATATCTTCTGGAACAGCATCAAGATTTTTTAATAACTCTTCAACCGTCATGCCCGCCAATTCGGCGGGTCGCCCCTCTAGGGCAACATTTAGTTTATCTATATACGCCTGATGATGTTTCGTATGATGTATTTCCATCGTTTTGGCATCGATGTACGGCTCAAGCGCATCATATGCATATGGCAACTTTGGAAGTGTGTGTGGCATATTTACAGCGTACCCGTTTACAGAGTTCATCACAATGAAGAAAAACTGCTTGACACAAAGCTATCCTAGAATTATGTTTGTGGTAATAGAATAACTTGCTCTTTATTGAAATAGGAGGCCAGGCTCGTGGGTACCGTGTAATGACAAGAGTTCTCTGGAGACCTTGTCATTGGTTGTGGTAAACACCCCTAACACAATCCACTATGGCACACACCCCGAAGACCTGGCCTCCGCCCGCACCCCCCCACCCCAGCTGTTCATACTTGAACTCTGGGTTTTTTCTTACCTAAATTTTTCCAGTTCTTCAAGTACTTCAGGTAACTGAGTTGATCCGTCACTTTCCGTAAAATGTCCCCTGTTCTCTAAAATAATAACTTTTGCGCCTAACCGTTCTTCAAACAGCCGTTTATTTTCCTCTACTGCGCCATACTCGTCGTTAGTTGAATTTATCACTGTGATGTTACTTGTTTTATTTAATATTTTTTCATAGTCAACATCATCACGCATCCATGGCTGCGCAATGCGCTCTTCTTCCTCGCTTTCCATTCCCTCGAGCTTGAACCAAGCAGCAACAAGCACGCATCCGCCCGCTTTTTCGCCATCTGCCTTTTCTAAGTATCGCAATATGGTTTGGCAACCCACGCTATGGCCGACAAAATATGTTTGCGCGTCAAGCTCTCCAACTAATTCCGAAAGATGCCCTACCCACTGCGCTACAACTGGCGTATTCGTATTCGGCATTTGAGGAACCATGACTACAAACCCCCTCTGTTTCAGTTCTATTTTCAAACAAGGCAACCAATGTTCATTAGGGTTCCCACCCCATCCGTGGATAATAAAAACTCGTTTTTTCATATGTTTATTATATATCTTCCGCTCATACCCAGGAAACTGCTTTTCTTCGTGCTTAAAAAAATGTAACTACTTAATTTTTTCACACTTTTTTTAACTGTCCGAAAATTCCGGATAGTTGCCTGTTCCCAAACTTTCCAATTGTTCCTTATGCATGAAGAGTACAGGCGTTTAAAATGAAGTTAGAACCTCATTCTACTTGTTCAAGCTTTTTTGTCCGCACATGATAATGATATTGCACGGAGCGCAGAATTTGCTTTCTCTCATCTGAATAACAATTGTCACAAACCTCCACATTAAATTGCACAATGTCAGGCGAAGTAATGGCGACGTTCTTAATTGTTAATTCTTCCCGAAAAGGGAAAGTAAGCTTATTCGAGAGAGGTGGCCGTAAGGCCTCCCGTGACATCACTACATTCATTTCTGCAGGATTTCCGAAATCGCTTACTAGTAGATGAGGTGGACCTACTTCAAAATCATAATAGTTTATGGCTAAGATATTCTCGTCTTCTGACCATGTAACCTGACGGTCATTCAGGCCAGCAGGACTTATTCCTACTTTGGAAGAAATAGGTCCAAGAATATCCTTTTTATTAACTAGATCAAAGATCTTGGCATCAAATTGCCCGGTCGATGCCATTATAAAAGTTATGTATCTCCCACTGGGAGAATATCCAAAGTCAAGCATTCTCCCATATTTTTGCTCTGGCTCAAATATCATAACCTCTTTGCCGGACTCTAGAATATTGAGGGTTTGGTCAGCCGAGGCAACGTCACGTGAAAACGTCTCCGCGGATTCACTAATATATTCTACTTCTGAAACATTTCGCACAAAGACAACTTTGTTTGTTGGTCGATGACGTAAAACGAGTGCAATGTCTTGATTTTCGGCATAGTACGTCTCAGTTATTCCTTCAGAACTAGCGAGTTCTAATTTCCCCCAATAGGCGGGGTAATCAAATTCTGACTGCTCTCGAATCGAATTTGTTATGACCGCTATTATAAAAATGGTTGCCAGTAATAGAATTGGCCACCATACCCTTAGCTTCTTTTGCAGAAATTTTTCAAAACTCTTTCGGCGTTTTGCATTCATCCAACTATTATACTATTTTTTCTGACTTATACTAGCAGCTCGTAGGGGAATCGAACCCCTATTTTAGCCTTGAGAAGGCTACGTCCTAGCCGTTAGACGAACGAGCCATAGTTTTCTTTATATAGCATAATTGAATCGCCCGCTAGTTCAGCGGGG
>JAQBWN010000031.1 GCA_027624555.1 bacterium
GGAAACAATTTGTACAACTCTGGATGCACAACAGGCACCTTCTATTACACGGTAAAAAAATGGCAAAGAGCGAGGGTGAAACAATTACGGTAGACACGCTCAAAGAGCGCGGATATTCCCTACTTGCATTCCGCTTGCTCATATTTGCTCATCATTACCGAACGCCAATTGATTTTTCATGGGAATTATTAGACGAATATCAGGGGCATGTAGCTAGCATCCTGAATGTTCTCGCTAGAATTCCGCACCCCACCCAACCTCCCCTTGAAAAGGGGAGGGGGTTGCGTTCTCTCCCCCTGCCCGAGGGGGAGCTGGAGGGGGCAGGAGACTTCACCGCCTCACTCGCGGACGACCTCAACACCCCAAAAGCATTCGCAATATTCCTAAAAACAATCAAAGAAATAAATTCGCTTTTAGATAGTAATCACACCGAAGCAGCGCAAGAACGCTTTGCCCAACTCCTCGCAATGGACTCTGTTATCGGCGTTGTACGCGCTCTTGTAGAGCAAACTACCCCTACTGAAATTCCACAAGATATTATTGCACTCTCTACAAAACGAGAACAAGCAAAGCAAGAAAAAAACTATGGCGAAGCAGACGGACTCAGAACACAAATAGAGGCTGCAGGCTTTTCGATTCAAGACACCCCCCAAGGCCCGCGTATAGCCAAAAAATGACCCGAAAATATTATACACACGTTGTGCACTTTCCCCGTCGCACAGACACGGTATAGTAAGCAGTACGTATGCCTGGAAAAGAACTTCGTATTTCTCCTCATAACTCCGAAGCAGAGGAATCTGTTTTAGGTAGTCTCCTGATTGATAAAAACGCAATTGTAAAAGTTGCAGACTGGATTTCTCCCCCAGATTTCTATCATCACAATAATGCGGTTATATACGATGCAATGATTGCCCTGTATAGCAAAGGTGACCCGATAGATATTTTGTCTGTCATCAGCTATCTCAAAGAGAAAAAGGAACTAAAAAATATCGGAGGAAAAAGTGCGATTACACACCTTGCAACAGTAGTACCCACGGCCGGTAACGTGGTGCATTACGGGCAACTTGTTCAAAAAAATGCCACAAGACGTCGTCTCATTTCCGCCGCGTCTGACATTGCAGAATTAGGCTTTGCAGAAGCAGAAGATATTGAAACCGTAATGGATACAGCGGAGCATAAGCTCTTTTCCGTTTCTGAGGGCCATAAAGGAGACCACTTCACTCCCCTTTCCAGTGCCTTAGAAGAAGCGTTTGTGCGCATCGATAAACTTCACAAAGGAGATGGTGCCCTTCGGGGTGTGCCAACAGGGTTTCCGAGTCTCGATAAAAAATTGGCGGGTTGGCAAAAATCCGACCTTGTTATTTTAGCCGCTCGCCCAAGCGTTGGAAAAACGACGCTTGCGCTCGATTTTGCACGCCACGCCGCGCTTGGCGGGCATAAGGTGGGAGAGTTTAGCCTAGAAATGTCAAAAGACCAATTGGTAGACCGTATGCTTGCCGCGCATGCTCACGTAGATTTGTGGCGACTTCGCACGGGCAAATTAACCACGGGCGGAGCAGATGATGATTTTATTCGCCTTGGGGATGCAATTTCTGACTTGTCACAAGCCACACTATACATTGATGACAATGCTTCCTCAAATATCATGGGAATGCGGACGATGGCAAGACGACTTCAAAGTGAACATGGGTTAGATTTGCTCATTATCGATTATTTACAGCTCATGGAATCCAGCCGCTACACCGATAATCGTGTGCAAGAAGTTTCTGCAATTTCTCGAGGACTGAAAAAACTCGCCATAGAACTGCAAGTTCCCGTGCTTGCACTCTCTCAGTTATCCCGTGCGGTTGAAAGCCGAACAGATCAGCGGCCAAAATTATCCGACCTTCGCGAATCGGGTAGCATCGAGCAAGATGCGGACATCGTAATGTTCCTCCATCGCCAGCCCTGGGAAGGCGAAGAGCGGCCTGAAATTATGGAAGTAGATTTGCTCATAGAAAAACATCGTAACGGCCCTACGGGAGATATTCCTCTCCAATTTAATACACAACACGTGAGCTACTCAGAGATGGAAACATTCCACATGGAAGAGCAAGCCCCCGCGATGCAAGTGCGCGTTTAATTGTTCACTATGGCAGCAGTACTCCCAAAAGCAGTCCGTGAATTAACCCAGGAACTCACTTCCCTTCCGGGTGTTGGCGCAAAAACAGCTCAACGATTAGCGTTACATATATTGCGCCAGCAACGTGTGGCAACGAATCGTCTCGCAGAGGCTATTGCAACACTGCATGACCGCGTGCAAACATGTTCTGTATGCTTCTCGCTTGCTGACGACGCTGTATGTTCTATCTGCAAAGACACTTCGCGCAATAAAACAACATTATGCATAGTTGAAGATGCATTAGACATAGAAGCAATTGAACGAACTAATTTCTATACAGGCGTGTACCACGTTCTTGGTGGATTACTTTCCCCGATTGCAGGTATAGGCGCGGATCAGCTCACCCTCAAAGAGCTTATTTCCCGCGCGGAGAAAGAATCTATTTCAGAAGTTATTATTGCACTTGAACACAGCATGGAAGGCGAAGCTACCACCCGACATATTATGTCGTATATAAAAAATTTGAACATTCCCGTCACCCGGTTAGCCCGTGGCCTCCCAACAGGAGGCGACATCGAATTCGCAGATGCGTTAACGTTAAATGCGGCGTTTTCCGGGAGAACGAAAGTGTAGCAGTGCGCCGGGAAAACACCTGGTGTTGGAATAAGTTCCGGATCGTAGTCCGGGATGACATGCTGATTATTTCGCCCCTATTTTTCCAATCTCAACTTCCGTAACTGGCTGTTTGTGCCCAAAGTAATGCACGTTTCTCTTTTTTGGTTTCATTCGTACCCCGGTAACTTTTGGTAATCGTACCTGTCCAACAATAGTACCTGCAACTTGAGCACCTTCTACAAACGGCGCCCCAACGGCAACTGCCCCGTCATCTGCAGTCAATAACACCTCAGAAAAGGTCACTTCAGTGCCTTCTTCCCCGAGCATTTTGTCCACAACCATAATATCCCCCTCATGGACTACATATTGCTTTCCGCCTGTTTTAATTACAGCTGTTTTCATAGAATAGGTGAAGTATCGCTTACTACTGTATTTTCGTCAATGCCATATTCCTCGGCCATTCCTGCCCCTACTTCTAATACAGCGTCTACGGGTACTGGGCTGGTGTATTTTGGTAATTCTTCGTCTGGAGTATCAAGTGGCAAATTCGGAACGTTCTTTTCTATGCCGACAACGCTACTGCCTTGTATCCAGATTATGTCTATGGGAATGAGCATGTCTTTCATCCAGAATGTGTGCGTATTACTTTGTTCAAACGAAAAATACATTCCGGAATTTTCGGGAACATATTTACACCCACCGAGGCCCTTTGACTGCTTTTCGGGTGTATTTGCAAGCGCGAGATTAATTGTTTGGGGCGGGGTTTGGAGGGTTGCTTCGCTGAAGGCAGCACAGGGTTTGTTGTGAGAGAATAAAAATGCTGTAATAACAACCCCACATAGTAAAACGAACGCTATAGCATACAGGTTTGTCGTTCCCCTCTCCCAATAGTGGGAGAGGGGAAACTCTTTGCGCTCTGCCCCACTCTTCATGCCCGCCTCATCGTTAACGCTCGACTTGTTAAAAAGACAAGCGCAAATATACAAATCGCAATAATCTTACTATTTGTTGGCGCAATAACGGCAACTACGCCAAGTAGTGCCGTTATACCGCCAAGCAGCAAAAGTATCCCCCAGGGCGAAACCCCGGCTAATTGCAAACGATGATGAATATGAGATACTCTGTCACCTTTGGTTGGATTCTTTTTTGTTGCTAACCGATACAACACAACAAATAGTGCATCAAAAACCGGAATCGCAAGGACGATAAACGCAGTTGCCATTTTTCCCCCTCCAATCATTGCCGTCATTCCAAGAAATAACCCAAGAAACCAACTCCCGCTTGTCCCCAAATACACTCTCGCCGGTGGGGCATTCCATAAAAAGAATGCGAGCAAGGCGCCAATTGCAATAAACGACAATACGAGCGTTTGAACATCTTGCGTTGCGGGTAAGATGCTAATACATGCAAGTACTATAAATGCAATAATTCCAACTCCTGTGGCAAGCCCGTCTGTGCCGTCCAAAAAGTTCATTGCATTCATGCATATCAACAACCAAACGAAGCCAAGTACGCCCCCCACACTAAGCATAATTACTCCACTTCCAAACGGATTACTTATGTACGGTATTGCCCAGCCAAAATATACTGCCCAAAGTGCTATAGATGACTGCCAAAACAATTGCTTTTTCACCGAAAGTTTGCGGTCTTCATCTAGCCGTCCAATAAGGATGATCATAATTGTTGAACCGATGAGTCCCCAAGCCAGGTTAATATTATGCAAGATAAAAAATGCCGGTGTTGCAATAAGTATGGCAAGCAGCCACCCAATATAATAGATAGGTTTTCCCGTAGAATATACCCTAAATGAAATAGGGTGTTTCTTAATTACGAGCTGCAGTAATGTATACATACCAACAAAAACCCCAAGCAGAAGGATAAAATGCAAAGGAGTGATGATGTTGGTATCAAATATCATATGGCTTCCACACCCCGCGCAGTTACGCGTTTACGGGTTTTTTGCATCACATTAAAGTTTAAATCTCTTCCGAACATAAGTCTTGTTTCAGAATCAAGGGCAGGAAATGCAGAAAGAAGCGTAGCAATAAGAGGCACCAAGGCCCACTGTAAAATAAAAATGAGATATTTCCAAGGACCATAGTGTTTTGGTTTGTTTGGAAGCAATAAAATAGTAAGCGTTGCGGAAAGAATTAGGCCAGACATTGCGATTGTCATCAGAGTCCTTGTTATAAATGGCAAGCTATAGGAAAGAAACGTTTGATGAAACACTGGATTTCCAAAAAGAACGGGTATCCATCCTAATACCGCAACAATAATTGCAGCTGTTGCCCACGAATAATGGCCTTCGAGCGTACGGAACGTATAGGTAAACTTTGTTT
Organism: bacterium; assembly: GCA_027624555.1. GTDB lineage: Bacteria > Patescibacteriota > Andersenbacteria > UBA10190 > UBA10190 > HO2-45-11b. The sequence goes on from JAQBWN010000031.1 coordinate 5,056, forward strand.
TCAGCGGAATTTTTTTGTTATGTAAAAATCCTTCAATTAAGTACGGGAAATTTTCTATCCCCCACGCCCACCTTCGTTTTTGTTTGTATTGATTCAACAGTGTTTGCCACCAAGTGGGTGCAAGCGCAGCATCCATAGACACAGTGGTATATAGTGGGATTGTTCGATAGTCTCCGTCGTACCTCAACAAACATTGCCAAAAGATTCGAGAATCTTCCGATATTATATTCCGTTGCCAATACCCCACATCATGTAAGGCTTTTAGTGTCATCGAATGGCTAGAAAATGTCACTAAACGCTCCGGCCTGGTGGACTCTATCATTTGCCAGAATGTAGAGCCCATAGCCACAACGCGTGAAAACGATGGAGCATCCCACAGATTATTGTTATACACGGGAATAGGTTGATAGCTGGCATGATATGGGTTTTTCGTTGTTACGAATACGTATGTTAAATACGAAAAGTATTCTTTTGAAACTACGGTATCGCTATCAAAATTGCTAACTAAAATCATGTCTTCAGGAATTTTTTGAGCTTCTAACTTTTTTTCTATTTGTTGTAGCGCCCACGTTGCATTTGCACTTTTCACTTTCTTTTCGCCTTCTATACCGTCAGGATGGAATGCCGTATAAAACGTTTTGAACTGCGACCCAAACTCTTTTGTAAGTGTTTTTGCGCGCTCTTTTGCCTTAGCACCCGCGCGTTCTTCAAAACCAACAACCACGTGTATACGCTCTTTGGGAAAATCTGTTTTCACAAGCGATTCTATCGAGGTACGCAGTACATGAATAGATTCATCGTATGTTGGAATAACAATCACATGATGCACGGTGTTCCAATTAATTGGATGAGTTTGAGCTCTTAAGCGCAAAATCCATTGAATAGATCTATATTCCTTCAAACGTCGATATGCGTATAACAAATGAATAGACATATATACAATGCGTATCAATAAATACACATCGTATGCAATAACAAAAATTGCAATCCAAAATGGGAGCACAAGCGCCAATACCATAAGCCCGATTAACGTTCCCCACGATAAAAACCCTGGAAGTATTTCCCACACCCGTCTCCGGATTGCTTCCATATCTATTTCAACACTCACATTCTTTTTCATAGATGTAGTTATTACGTGTTAAAGCTCAAGAGTATTCCGTATGTTCCAAGTAATAGAATTTGCAACAAGGGCATACTCATCCAAAGAATCCAAAAAGCAATCCTACTCGTATTCCTAACATACCTCGCCAATATAATATTCACACAGATAAGAAACGCTCCAATACTAGGGAGCGTAATAATTTGCCACCCGTTTCCTATAAAGTCAATACCAACCCCAGCAGTGTAGTGGAGTATGGCATTTGGAGAACTTTTAGGAAATGTAATCAGAACGATGAGCCAAAGCAATATATTCAACAAAACACTGGTACCCGCAATGACGCCCGCCAGCCCGGCGGGCAAGGCAAGGCCTTTTGGCCTATAGGCCTTGAGATTCATACTCCTTTGCAACAGCCATAACCTTCTCACTATACCATGACTGCCCCTGCCACCTATTTCCACCGACATATCGCTGCAGTGCCTCCGCTTCCTTGTCCCTACTTGCTGCTCCCCTGTCCGCAAGAAATATTGCAGTCGCAACAAATGCGTCAGATAGCTCAAACGGATTCGCAAGTGGTTTTTTCATAAGCTGTGCGACTCTAACGCCTAAACCTTCCCACGTAAGGGGCATGAACTGCCCCGGGCCAATCGCGCCGCTTCGAGAAATTGCAGTCTTGTACGGGTCTAGCCCTAACTTACTTGTAATGCGCAAAAACGCTTCTCTGTTTTTTGAATAGGGCATATTGTCTGGAAATACACCCCTGCCTACATTTGCGCCTATTCCCGC
>JAQBWN010000006.1 GCA_027624555.1 bacterium
CCCCGCCGTATTGGCGGGCGAACTCCGATTTTAGCCTTGAGAAGGCTACGTCCTAGCCGTTAGACGATGAGGCCATGAATTTATACGTTGTACTCTAGCTTTATTCCCTCTTACTGTCCATTATTTTGCCCGCAGTTGCTTCACTATCTTCCCCATGCTCATACTTTTGCCGCCACTGATAAATACCATGTCCCCTTCACGGATATATTCGGGTAGCCACGCAGCGGCTTCGGTGCTTGTTTCAAAGTGATGCGTATCTACGTTGTTGCCTGATTTTAACGCGGCATCTTGTGCGTGGCGCATTATGTCGCCTATAAAAATAATCATCGGCGCTATCTCGCTAGCTTGTTTGCCTGCATCTTCGTGACAAGAAATTCCGAGCGATGCTAAATTATCCATGTCGCCAAGTACGATTATTTTTTTCCCGGTGCATTGCAATGTCGCAAATGATTTTAACGATGAAGCTAATTGTTCCGGGCAAGTATTAATACTGTCGTCAATAATACTACTTCCGTTTATGCCAGAAATACGAGAAAGATTTCCATATGGTGGCTGCATAGTTCGCAAGCCGTGTATTGCATCTTTCACCGATACTCCCAGCCCGTGCGCTGCTGCAATTGCCGCAGCAACGGCGTTTACATGTTGCGCAGCAAACAAATTTGGAAGAAATAGTTCTTCGTGAACACCATGAACTACTACTTCAAGAAATAGTCCCATATTATTTTCCGATCTCACCGCACGCGAAATACGGATATCTGCTTTTGGATGAATGCCATAGGTAATAACAGGTCGATCTATTTTTTCTTGTATTGTTCGTAAAGATTTATCATCACTATTGAGCACTACGACAGCGTCTCTTTGCAACGTATTCGCGAGTGCCAAATATTCATGCAGTATCATTTCTTTCGATACAAATAAATCAATGCGTTCTAGCCCAGTATGAGTAAAAACGAGCATGCGCGGAAGCACACGAGACGCTACCCACGGCGCCAAACCCGGCTGTATGAGCGGCAATTGTGTAATTATGGTATCTGGCTCAAATTGTGTGAGTTCTTGTATCTTCGATCGCATCAAAAAACGCATAATTCCTCTATATTTGCCACGTTTTTTTATCCCGAGTATTCCTTCAGGAATATCGATACTATGCTCTACCGCATATCCTTTTCGCACATGACGATGAAACTTGAGTGCAGAAAAAATTGCATCTAATGCAATTTCTCGACCAAAACTTCCCGCAACTGCAATACCATACTGCTTATACCGCGCAAGGTATTGCTCTGCCCGGTACCACGCGATGCGTTCGAATAGACTCATCATATTTCACTATGGTACTACAAATTTTATCGGCTTGCTCGTTGCATCGTACGAGGGAGGTACTTGGTAATAGGTAAGCAATTTCCCTGCCAAATTACGGAACATCGGAGCCGCAGTTCCTGATGCAAAAGAGAGGCCATACGGATTATCGAGTTTAATAAGAATAGAAAATTCCGGATCAGGGACTGGCCCAAATCCTACAAATGTAATAATCTTTTTATCTTTTGAATATTTCCCCTCATCATCCACAACCTGAGCCGTACCTGTTTTTCCTGCAAGGTAGTATCCGGGAACACGAGCCAGCGTAGCCACTCCGTTTTCAATAACACTCACCATCATTGCCGAGACCGAATCTGCGGTTTGAGGAGAAATTACTTGGCGAATTGAAGTAGGTACAGTTTCCTTTTCTTCACCAGACGCACTTTTTATTGTTTGCACAATGTGAGGCTGCGTTAATACTCCCCCATTTGCGATTACATTTATTGTATCAAGTGCCTGGATGGGAGTTACCACTACCCCCTGCCCAAATCCTGTTGTTGCCAATGTAGCTGCGTTCCATTTTTGAGGTTCTTTCAAATTTGTTTGCGTTTCACCCTCCAATTCAACGCCCGTACGTTCTCCAAGACCAAATCTGCGCAAATAATCATACATACGCTCTGCTCCTAATTTTTGTGCTACCCACACCATCCCGATATTGTTCGACTGCTCTAATGCTTGCGTCATGGTTTGCACCCCAAGATGCTTCCCGTCAAACGTATTAATCACAAATCGAGATACGTTTATTGGTCCGTTATCCACAAAGGTTGTATCAGGCGTTACTAAAGCAGAATCTATAGCAGCAGCCATTACCGCAGGCTTTAATATAGAGCCCGGTTCAAAGCTATCAGACACAATAGGGTTCGTCTGTACTCTTGCGTCACGCACCGCATAATACGAGTTTGGGTCAAACGTGGGGTATGTTGCCATCGCAAGTATTGCCCCTGTGTCTGGCTTCATTACCAAAATACTTCCTCGCTCCGCACGATACCGTTCTACTCCTTCGCGCAGCTCCTGTTCCGCAAATGTTTGTACTACTCTATCTATCGTAAGCATCACATCCGATCCATCCTCAGCAGGGCGAAATTCGCTGCCTACCACACCAATAAAGCTTCCTGTAGCCGTTTTTTCTCCAGAAAGAAAACCAAAGTCTCCCCGTAATAGTGAGTTAAAAAATCCCTCTACCCCGTATCTCCCGATTCTTTTTGACTCATCAAAACCTACATACCCTACTGCATGTGCGGCGAGTGAACCCTCCGGATATGTTCGTATTTCCTGTTCTTCAAGAATAATTCCTTCTAATTTTTTATCTTGCAAAAACGCAAGAAATTCATCATCTAGTACCTCATAGGGCTTCAAAAATGGCTCGTATGGATCTGTCTTTTGATCAAATCGAGCATAAAGCGTACTCGCTAAAACACGGGCGCGATCCTCTAGTGATAATACAGGTTCTGGTGAAGGAGAAGGCGAAATATCTTGAGACACTTCGGGGGTAAACGCATCCACAAGATTTTGCCCTGTTACATCAATACTGTTTTTTGTTCTTGTATCTTGCCTATCTCGAAATGCCGTAAGTGCTGGCGCTATTGTATCTACGATATATCGGATATCTTTCATATTCCTTGGCACCGCATACGCAATCCACGCTTTTTTATTACTGGCGATTGGAAAAATATCTCCACCCTTTCCTTCCTGTACATAAATTGTTCCGCGATGCGGCAGTAGCTCAGATGCTCGTTTACGCTGCGCCTCAGCAACGGATGTATATTGACTATGTTTTGCTAATTGCAGGTCTGCTAAACGCACAATAACAATAGCAAAGAGAAGACATCCCGCTATTGTTAAAACCTTTGTGCGAACGTGATTTACATTCTTCATTTATTCACTACCATAGCAACGCGGTCATCATTAATAGGCGCAAGATACGAAACTTTTTCTGTTGGAACGAGGTTCATTTTTTCCACATCATTTTCTACATTTTTTAATGATCGAATCTGGGCCCCCTGGAGCTCTATAACTCGTTGCTTTTCTTTTAGGTCTGTTATTCTAGATTCTAATTCACGCACATCCGTGCTTTGCGAAGCAGTGTGCACTACTTGTTGGAGGTAAAAAAATCCGAGCGCACCAACCATTGTCACAGCTGCGAACCCTAGCATCAATGCAGCAGTAGTGTGGTTTATTGCACCACGATTACTGCGACTTACGCTTTGTACCCTATTTCCGTTTCGCGAAACAACATTTTGTTGTATTTTTGGTGTCATATGTTTGTGTTTAATTTTTGTTAGGTTAGGTTTACGACTTCTTTTGACTCTTTACGGCGATCTCCGTCGAGCTGCTCGTAATTTTGCGCTTCTACTTCTGGGGTTTCTCTCACGCTCTTCTTCGCCTGCTATAATTGGGCGTTTTGTGAGAATCGTGAGTTGTGGCGTATATTCACAGTTACATATGGGCTGCTCTATCGGGCAAATACACGCAGCAGATGCTTTCCGAAAATAGTGCTTCACAATTCTATCTTCCAAGCTATGAAAACTAATAACTGCAAGCACCCCGCTAGGAAGTAGCCGCTCCGCAACGATAGATAGTACGCTTTCTAATACTTCCAGTTCTCTGTTTGTCGCCAACCGCAGTGCTTGAAACGTTCGCGTTGCCGGATGGATTCTGCCTTTTTCGTAAAACTTTGGTACGGCTTTTTCGATAACGCTTGCAAGTTTCTTTGCTGATGCAAATGGTCGTCCACCTGCTATCGCATTTCCCACAACCCCCGCATATCTCTCTTCTCCGTATTCTTTCACCATGTCGGCAAGTGCCATTGGCGAGAGAAAGTCGAGAAGTTCAGATGCGTCAGGATAGTGGTTCAATCTGCGAGTTAAGACATTAATCGGTTCAAGGTTCGCATCTGGTAGACTATCTGCGGCACCGTATTGCATCGTAAGCGGGCCTTCAGAAGAAAACGAGAATCCTCGCGCATCATCTGCAATTTGATGGCTTCCAATTCCAAGGTCGAAGAGGATTGCATTAACTTTCACATCGGGAAGCTCTGCGAAGTTTTGCTTAAGATATGTCACATTATCGCCGAATGCTTTCAGTTTTTCCTTCGCAACCGTAAGTGCTTCTTCGTCTGCATCTATGCCGATAACTTTGGCACCAGAGCCCGCTGCGTCCAAAAACGCTTTCGCATGCCCGCCATGGCCAAGTGTTGCATCAAGCAATACGTCTCCTGGCTTTGGATGAAACAGTTCAATAACTTCACGAACCAGAACTGGCGTATGATCGCTCATATACCAAGTTCCGTCATACCTTCAGCAATATCATCGCTGTTTTCTTCCGTAGTCTTTTGATATTTGCTCCAAGCTTCCTCGTCCCAAACTTCAATGCGATTATACAACCCTGCCACAACCACATGTTTTTTAATTTCGGCATATTGCCGTAAATATTCCGGAAGCATAAGCCTGCCCTGACTATCAAGCTCTGCGTCCCATGCGCCTGCAAGCATAAGCCGAGCAAATGCCCTGCTGCTCTTTTGAGTAACAGGGAGTTTCGCGAGCTTTTCTGCCATTTCTTGCCACTGTGCTTTTGGATATACAAACAAGCAATGGTCTAAACCACGGGTAACCACTACTCCGGATGAAACTTCTCGACGAAATTTAATTGGCAAATTCATCCGCCCTTTTTCGTCAATTGTATGATTGTATTGGCCGATGAACATAAAACTGGTTTAAGGTTCTCCACAGTTATTCTCCACTTTTCCCCACACTTATCCACGTGTATCCACATTACTCCGTTTCATAGTCTCTACGCAATACCCAAAACCCACGATTTATGCACACCGGTTCAGAAATATCCCCCGTCGCTCCGCCAGTGGCGGAGGCTATGGGGGATTATTTTGCAAAGGCAAAATAAAAAAAGCGGCCTCATCCTTGAGAACCGCATTTGCTTCGCGACGCACCCAGCTTTTTATTTGTACTGTAGATAGGTGGCGATAATAAAAATGACTAGGAAAATACCGCACAGACCGCTAATTACCAGTATGGCAATTAAAGCGTTTCCCGACTGGTTGCTCTCTTCTGGCGACCTGTCTTCTAATTCTTCTCGAATCATTCGTGGAATTTTCATGACGCCCCAAATGGTAATAGCCACAAACACACTTACTACAACCCAGTACATTTATATGCCCTTTTCGAAAAGTCTATGTATATGTATGTTAATGTGCTTCCGAGATAATACCCTCTTACACTCTCTTTTTCAACACCCCTGATTTTACTGCTTCATGCATTATAAGTTGCAGACTTAAGAAAAAGCCGGCTCCCAGAATGTTCATGACCAAGTCTATACTTGTATCAAATCCTGGCCCAATTGTTTGCGTCCCAAAGCTAACATCCATAAATAGTTCAATAATTTCATTTAATGCTCCAGAAAGTGCAGTAATAGCCAGAACCAAAATAGATGTGTAGTACGGGTGTTCGTTCCAAACCTGCTCAGGTAAATATCGTAAAAAGAATTGCCAAACAATGTACGCTGCTAAAATATATGTGATGAAATGCTCTGCCCTGTTTAAAAATGGGAAATTTTCTTGCCCCTTCAAAAGCATAGAAGTAAAATTCACCATAAATGCAACAAATACTACTGGAAACGCATACACAACATCTACCCCTCGTTCCAAGAACGCTGCATAAATTTTTTCCGCAATGGCATACACTCCAATAAGGTATACAAGCCAATATGCATCCAGTATATCGCTAGGAAACCACTCTCGAACCAAACACAAAGAATAGAATACGAAATACGCAAAAAAGAGGAAGCGGCTAAATAATAATATCCGCGGAGTAGTGCTCATCACTTTCCTTTACTTACGCTAAATCTCTAATAATACTGCGAGATTTTTGGTTCATTGCCTCTTTTGGACGCATATCTACAGGAAGTGTGTTTACAATTTCTTTAAATGAACCTCCAAAAATTTGACGTAAAAACATGTCGTTAAAATTCAATCGGTATTGATATTCATTTAATGTCATGGGCGTGTAGCGTATCTCTCGGTCTATTTGCTGTTCTATCGCTTTTGCAAATGAATCCAGCTTCGCTTCCTGCACATCTCCTACAATGAATAAATCAGTGGGAGCCGTAGGATTGCCCGTGAAATACCCCGTAACACACGCATAGAGTACGTTCCCTATATTCTCAATATTTTTAAACAGCGCATCTTCAACACCCGGTCCAGATTTTTGCATAATAGATGCAAGTTCTTTGAGTAGCGGAAACGCTTCATCTATCACATAATATTTGCGACGACGTTCTTCGTAGGTTGTGAGCATGCCTATTTTTTCCAAAATAAGTAATTCTCTTCTCACGGCGTTCAAACGTTCGTTCACCGTTCTTGTAATTTCACGTACAAAATATGGGCGCTTTACCCCTGTGGTAAACAACGTAATCACCTTCACCCTTGTGCGGGATCCAAATATTTTTTCGAGCGGAAATGCTTTTTGTGCCATAGAGTACCTTTTTCGAGTGTACGCCTTAGGGGCAGAAGACGCAATACGCTTATTTCGTGTTACAATGGTTTCATATGAAGCGAGAGCAAATCATACCTTCTGCCGAAGAACTCATACTCTGTAAGGACCCTTCCATAGTATGCGAAACATACCTTTTTGACCCAGCACAAGGCGAAGAAAAACTTGGATTCCTTTTTGCTGCAGGTGAAACGGAAGACCGAGGGGGAATTGGGAAGCCGCTCCTCGATACTGTTATAACCGCAATTCAGCGCGAATATTATCGAGAACCAACGCGTTCTGCTTCCGCCAGCTTTGAAATGGCACTCCACCAAGCAAATTTGATTCTTTACGATTCAGCGGAATCTGGTATTAAAGACTGGATGGGTCATTTTCATGTTGCGATAGGTGTTGTTGCGGGAAATGAGCTTCATTTAAGCGTAGCTGGGGCAGGAGCTGTATTTTTGGCTCGCAAAACGGTTGTTACGAATATTTCCCATGGCATATCGCACTTCCCGATTACCGACCCCCTAAAAACATTTTCACAGGTAGCCACTGGCGACATACTCGAGAGAGATACTATATTCTTGACATCATCAACATTCGATTCCGTATTTCGTTCCGTTGATGTGGGTAGGTTTGCACTTGAACATTCAGCATCTACTATAGCTGCAAGGCTAGAAGGACTATACCTCGACCAAGGGCATCGTATTCCGCTTGCAACTACGGTGGTAACCCTTCTTCCGCAATATGTATCTGAACCTAAAAAAGAAATTCCTTCCCCAGCAAGAAAAACACATGAAAATGCAGCAAATGCAAAGCTTGCGCCGCGGGTTCCCCTTATTGTGAAGCGGTCTTTCATACAACAGGCAATTCTACTTTTCGTGTCAATTATTTCTCATACATTTTTAAGCTTAAAAACATGGGTATGGCCAGTAGTAAAAAACGGGTCAAAAGGAGTGGTAAACAAAATCCCCTCGCTTAGCATTCCACGACCCTCTCCTCAAAATGCAAAGAAGTGGGCTATGTCGCTACCCGCATCAAGTAAAATGTTTGCAATTATTGCAGTAATACTCCTTGTCGCACTTGGGGCAAGCCTGGTACTTCTGCAAAAAAAACGCGCATCCGATCAAGTTATTGAACAAGCAAGTCAGCGACTTCACGAAGCCCGCACAAAAGTAGACGCTGCAAAAACCGCGCTCATATATGACAATCGCGAGCAAGCAAGCGGTTTACTGGAGGACGCGAAACTCCTCACTACAGAATTACAGAAAGGAACATTATATGCGGAAGAAACAAAAGTTCTTACTGCAGATATTCAAACACAACAAGATAGGCTGCAAAAAATATTTAGAAGTGGAAGCGTTAATTCGCGTGCTGTTGGAGACTTTGCGGAGCATACGAAAAACACTCCCCCAAAACACATTTATTTTGTAAATAATGTGCTCTATGCCGTACAGCACAATACAAACACCATTATTAAAATGGGATTAGACGGCAAAAGTGAGATAGCTCACCAAACAACAGCAGGTATAGGATTTATTACTGGCGGAAGTGCACAAAATTCTGACAAAACTATTGTGTTTTATACTGACAGCAACGGTATTGCGCTTTTTGATACAAAAGATAATTCTCTTACTGCACAAGACATCACCGTGCCAGGAGACAAACCAGCAATTACAACCATATCCGTATTTGGAAACCGACTCTACGTATACGACTCCTCCCTAAAGAACATCCTTGCATTTAACAAAACGCTTCGAGGATATTCTGGTGGAACGCCTTGGATTACTGATGAGCAAGCAAAAACAAGCGATATTACCAGCCTCGCAATAGATGGAAATATTTTTGCACTTGCAAACAGTGGTGAAATTTCAAAACTATTTCGAGGAGAAAAAGCTGACTTCACGCAGGCGAAAATAGATCCGCCTCTCTCTTCTGCGTTGAAAATAATCACATCAGATACCATGCAAAATCTGTACGTGCTTGATGTAAGCAATAAACGAGTAGTTATTTTTTCTAAAAATGGCGCACTTATTCGACAGATGTTTTTAGATGAGATGTCGTCGCTTTCTGATATTGCAATATCCCCAGACGAACTACGTTTATATGCGTTAGATGGAACAAAGGTTACAGAAATACCGTTGGTGGAGGAAACAGAATAGGATCCCCCGTCGCCCCGCCAGATGGCGGAGGCTATGGGGGATTATAGCTATCTTTATGCACAGGCTTCGCCTGTTTATTAATTCTGAGTATAAAAAAAGCGGGCAAGTATCATTAACTGATACTCACCCGTTGTGGCTTTGAAGCCGTTTGTTCGCTCGTTAATCGCCATCCACAATATCCAGAGTGGAGATTTTTCGCTCAGATGTATCCTCTAATTCGCCTGAGCAATTAGCACACAGATCTCTCGGATATTCCACTTCCTCAGGACATTGACGACACTGCGCAGGTGCGCTGATTCGTGCGTAGCACTGGCTCGTGTGATCGTTAAAATGCTCATTTGAAGCCTCTATGGTCAAAAAACAAACAGAGCAACAATGGTACCCTTCCATCTCGGTCAGGCGCAGTTGCATCGCCCACGCCACTCGCGTGAGCATTGGACTACCTAACCACTTATTAACCAGTCGACAAACATGCCGATGGCACCCGAAACGAAGTGCAACTCGCAGATACGCAGAAACAACCAAACTAACAAAAAAACTCAACATTCTCAATCTTCCTTTTAAATTTTGCGTTGTACAGTCAAAACTACCCAATCATCATTATATGCCTATATGTCTAATTTGTCAAGTCTTTGTTGGATTTATGCGTATTTTACCACCGGGAACCACTTTCCCCTGCCGGATTATGTCTAGCGCCTTATTTTCGACGGTTGTGTGGATTACACCGTCCATAGCATGCGCGCCAGATTGTTCGCTGTACCCGTGCTGAGCTATATGCGCTATTAACTCGTCTGTTATATCTAAAGAAACATCGTGCTCTATTTGCAGATTTCCGTTTAGCCGAGCGAGCTTGCGCCTGGCAATTTCTTGGACATGTTCTTCAGACAACGGCACAAACGTAACAACTCCATCAAAACTTTCCAGTAACTCCGTTGAACAAACGTCTTCAGGCTTGCTAGAAGTTGTCGCAATAACGATCATGTGCGTTGTAAAGTATTTTCTCCCATACGCATCTAAGATATAGCCGTTTGTAAGCGCAGATAAAATTTCTCCATGGGCTTGTTCACTTACCTCAGAAAAGTTTTCTAAAAACAAGACGCATGCTGGGTGTTCAGTAATTATTTTAGAAAATTCACCCACTGCGAAATTTGCCATATTTACAGAAATCATGAATTGCTTAGATCCAAAATATAGCTGTGCCATAGCACAAGCAGTTTCCCTCTTCCCAACTCCACTGGGGCCACTAAGTAGCAAAGATAGTAACGAGCGGTTTGGCGATGAGTTGCTTTGTGCCCGAATACATGCGTTATGAATTTCTTTTTTGGCGCGTTCTTGGTTGACTATATGCCGACCGAGTGCTTCTCGGATATTCATGCGATGCGCTTCATACAGCCGCTTCGCATCAACGCCCAATATTCTAAACACATGATTGTCGACATGGTGCGTCTGTAACACTTTTTCGTGCGCCAGTTCTTGAAGTATTTGGACCGCGCGCTTGGGATACGGAATGAGAGGCGAAATACTTTCGGATTTCGAGATCACGCGTTCCAGCAATTCTTGCGATATATTACGATACCGCGAAGTAAGAAATTCTTTTGTTTGAGCGCTATCTAGCCCTCTAATATGTATTTTCTCAACATAGTGTGCGAGCTTTTCGTTTGCCGCTATAAACTCCCTGTACTCTTCGTCAGAAAGAATCGTAATAGTATTCATGTACGGTGAAGCAAAAAACGGATACAACACATCTTCTGCGCTCATCTTATAATTCCCCGCAAATACACCCTCCATACCGCTTAAAACTGCGATATTCATTCCTGAACGCTCCATTTGGGATACTACATTCTCGAGTGCGTGAAGTTGCTCTACGCCTTGAGCCGCACCGCTTAGCAACTCATCTATATGTACAAATAAAACACGCTTGCCGTTGAGCTTAATGTGCGCACGCTTGGTATGAATCCGGCTCGCTACTTCTTTTGCAATGCCTACGCTTCCCACACCTTTTTGCCCTACCAATGCAACGTTTGCATTTGCGCGCCGTGCAAGAGATGCAATAATTTTTGCGGTTTCTTCTGCGTATCCAAACGCGTTATCCCATATGTCCCCATAAGGGACGTGGTGAAAGTGATCTACGTATAATACAAAAAAATATCGCTCAATTTCGTGCAAGTAAAAACGCAGGGCAAATAAGATCCGTTTCGGTATTGGCAATATATAAGAATAAAAATACCCCTCCATAGAAATTATGGTAAGTATAACACGGAGGATACAAAACACCCCGCTGTATGAGCGGGGTGTTTGCGACTTGGATCCCGGCTCACGGGCTGGGATGACATTGAAGTGACTTGCGGTCTACTTTAATGTCACTTTTGCGCCAGCTTCTTCTAGCTTTTTCTTCATTTCTTCTGCATCTGCTTTTGGAACATTTTCCTTAATTACTGCAGGTGCTTTATCAACGAGGTCTTTTGCATCTTTCAACCCCATTTGAGTTAACTCTCGAACTGCTTTAATAACAGCGATTTTCTGAGCGCCCGCTTCTGTAACTTCAACAGTGAACGAAGTTTTTTCTTCCGCTGCTCCTGCATCTGCTCCTGCTGCTGGGCCTGCGGCCATCATCATTGCTGGTGCTGCTGCAGAAACTCCGAATTTATCCTCAAGTACGTGTACAAGTTCAGATAAATCGAGTACAGACATTTCTTCAATTTGCTTTACGATTGCCGTAAACTTTTCCGGCACAACTTGTGGTTCTTTTTCGTCAGACATAGGAATATTATTATGATTAAGATTTAATTTTCTGATCTGCTATTGCCTGCAATACGAGTACAGTAGCTCTTGGTACGCCAGATAAGACTTGCGCCATGCCTCGCATAGGCCCTGCAAGAACTCCAGCCAACTGACCGAGTAACTCTTGTCTGCCTGGTAATGCAGCAAGTGCAGATATATCACTTGAACTGATTTCTTTCCCTTCGAGCAACCCTGCAACTAATCGCAGGTTTGCTTTTCCTTTTGCAAATGCAAAGAGCACTTTTGCAGGAGACACTCCGTCTTTCCCTGTAATGACTGCCATTTGGCCTTCATGTTCCATTGGGTTAAACGTAAGCTTCGCACCTGATAGCGCAATTGAAAGAAGCCGTTTTGGCACAACGCGCATTTCGCATCCTGCCTCATACAACTTCGTGCGCAACTCATTTACATCCACCACATTAAGCTTATCGTACGCAAGAAATACTGCGCTGGTTGCACCAGACATTGTATCCCCTACTTCCGATACGCGCGTTTCTTTTTGTTGTCGTGTAAGTGGCATATTTAATTTAGATTAGGGCCATCGTGACGGTAGATATTTTAAAACAGTAGAAGCCTGCAATAAATTATCCTGCAAAGGTCTTACGTTGTGTGCCCTTGGTCTTTGGATGACTGAACTATGTATAGAATATATTAAGCAATTTTGCAAGCGTAGCTCCCCTCCCCTTGAAAAAGGGGGAGAGAACGACGTCGCAAGCTAATGCAGCTAACGAAGCTATAAGCTAATGAAGCTATTGTAGGTATTTCACCTTATTCCGATTATGCTCGTCGTTGGTTTTTGCAAATATGGTCGTTCCGTCTTTGGCCGTTAAATAATAGTAATATTCTGACGCTTCTGGCCGAATAGCTGCAAGAATCGCCGTTAACCCCGGATTATTAATGGGTGTTGGCGGAAGGCCTCGATATTTTCTCGTGTTATACGGCGAATCCAGCGCCAAGTCTTGAACCGTGAGCTCCCCATTTTTTTCTACAATATATTCAAGCGTTGCGTCTACATACAGCCCTTCACCCTCGCTAATCCTTTTCCATAACACGCCTGCTACCATGACCATGTCTTTTTCGGTTTGCACTTCTTTTTCTAAAATACTTGCCATATTTATTATTTCATCAAGTGTTTTGCCCTGCCTTATTATTTCTTCACGAAGATTTTCTGGTATTTTTTTATCAAAATTTCCCAGCATGCGCATGATTACATCCTCAGGTGAATCGTCTGGCGTTATCCTGTATGTGTCTGGAAACAAATATCCCTCCAAGCTTCTCCCGCTTTGTAGTCCCCGTAAGAACGAAAACTTTTCTGCGTATTTGCCGACGGTCGCCTCATTAAGAAATTCGCTAGATGGTTTCCCTGTTCTGTCTGCGAAGCGCGCTGCGATTTGCGCTACGGTAAAACCCTCAGGGAATGTCACGGAAAATTCTTTCGTTTGCACATCGCCGCTTGCGAACCTCTTCACTACTTCAGAAATCTTCTCACCCTTTTCCACGTGATAGATTCCTGCTTGAATTTTTGCGGCAGCGTTGTCTTTCCTGCCATAAAATTTCCAAGGAATTGTTCTGTCTGAAATTCCTTCGTCCACTAAATTTCTCCATATTTCTGCTGCACTTTTACCCTTCTCAATTTCAATATCTCCGGTTTTTTGAATAACTCCACTCCCCCAAACAAGTCGAAAAATAAATAACCCAACAATACTTGTGATTACTAAAGATGTAATGCTGAATTTTTTCGTGTTTGTAATCGCTATCATAAATATTCTTTTTTATTATCCTGCTCAAGGCGCTGTACTACGTCTTTCACTTTCTGAGAACTCGCGCTATCTGTTATTAGTACAGCGTTCTCCGTAACAACTACAATAGTTTCGCTCATCCCAATCATCGAGACAGCTTTGTTCGTAGTATTGTAAATGTAATTATTCTGACTATCTACGTGCACATGATGCCCATGGGGCATATGATCGCCATCTGTTCCAAATAGTTGCTTTACCACTGCCCAACTTCCAACATCGCTCCACCCATAATCTCCTGTAACTGCAATTATATTTGGCGTGCGTTCATTTAAGGCATAGTCGATAGCAATTTTTGGTATATTTGCATACACCGTAGCTGCCTCATCTGGGCCCTGCTCTTGTAATACACGGGCATATTCAAGAATATCTTTATACAATTCTGGAGCATACGTCTGCAATTCTTGCAAGAGAAAATTTGGCGTTACGCACATGTACCCGATATTCCAGTAGTACGTTCCGTCGAGCACGTAATGTTTCGCTGTTTCTTCGTCCGGCTTTTCCTTGAAAGAATCGATTGTAAACACATCGTCGAGCCCCTCTACTTTCGCACCCATCTTCATATACCCAAACCCTGTTTCCGGAGTAGTTGGCGTATGGCCAATAATGACGATGCGAGTAGGATCTTTTTCAATAAGCTGGCGCATTGTTACTAAATCTTTCAATAACTCTTCTTCGTTTGTAAACACATGGTCTGCCCACAAAAAAAGTGTCGGCTCATCGCCTTTTTTAAGTCTTTCCAACTGTATTGCTGTTGCCGCAAATGCAGGGCCCGTTTCTCTTCTCTCTGGTTCTAAAAAAACATTTGCAGCTGTAATGCCTGGCAACAGTTGCTGTATTTTTTCTTGATACTGCGCAGTTGTAGCAATATATATATTTTCTTTTTGGGTAAGCTGCGCTGCACGATCATACGTGTGTTCAAAGAGAGTCTTGCCCGTTCCTAAATCCAAAAATTGCTTCGGAAGATTCTTGCGAGACAACGGCCACAGCCTTGACCCGCCTCCGCCTGCCATAATAACGATATTCATAGGTGTAGTAATACGATACACTAGTGCCTATGGGCATTGCAAAAGTAACCTTTATTCCACATTCCAAAAATAATCATTGGCCGCTTGCGCTTCGACATCGCAGCCTCGTATACGTTTCATCGTTTCTCATACTGGCAAAAATCGTTGCAGTGAGCGCAATTGCGCTTACGCCAAATTTGGCAGAACTTTCCACAATTACAGAAGCGAGCATTATCATGCTTACAAATAACAAGCGTACAGAAGCGGGACTTCCTCCGCTTGCAACAAGTAGCGCGCTTTCGCAAGCTGCAAAATTAAAAGGTGAAGATATGTTAAAGCAACAATATTTCGCACATATTTCGCCAAGCGGCATAACTCCGTGGTTTTGGATGAAGAAAACAAATTATTTATACCAAATTGCAGGAGAAAATTTGGCAATCGATTTTTTGGATGCGCAGGACGTTGTTTCAGCCTGGCTTGCAAGCCCTACACACAAAGACAACATGCTCCATAAAGAATATACAGAAACGGGAATGGCTGTAGTAAGTGGAGACTTTCAAGGAGGAACATCCGTAATTATTGTTCATCTGTTTGGAAAACCGCTTGTTGCAGCTGCGCAAGAGACGGCGCCAAAGCCAGTACCAGAACAAAAACCGAAACAGCTTCCCGCTCAAAAACCTGTCGCTGTGCCAACTGTGGTGCCCGTGGTTTTGCCTGTAATCCCAGATCCTGCGCCGTCGCCGCCGCCTGTAAATATTCTTGCTCTTTCGCCTGCATTCGACCAGCAGCAAGTGGCGCTTGTTACCCCATCAAGTACATGGCAACTATTCTCTTCGCGGTCTCCGCTAGCAATAAACACACAAGTTATTCGCGTGCTTCCCTCGTTTAGTATCAGAGAAGACGCAGCAGCAAAGAGTTTTTCGGCCGCTATTGTGTACGCGACAAGAACAACGACTTCGCTCGTTTTAGTTACAGTCACGTGCTTACTATTTCTTGCTATTATCGTCCGTATTCGAACACAACACCCTGCACTCATTCTCCATGCCTCTATGGTAGTTTTTCTTGCAGCCACCATGCTACTTTGGTAGCTATTGACATTTCTAGACAATAGGATTATAATAGTAGGTTATGAAAAATCCCTACATCCTACTTGCAAGCGCATTCCTGTTTGCATTGCTTTTCTTTGGGAGTATTACGATGCTTGTTATTACGTTTGCGCCTCTCGTATCAACGCTTGTTGCACCCCTTTCAATGCCCAAATCAAGTAAAATTGCGCAATTGCCGTTAAGTGCAGGCCGCTTAGAGCCTTTTTCAACACCTTTGCCCGATATAGTGGTAAACCCATATCCTAAAGAAGTGCTAACTAACCCTGCGCCTACTCCCGCAGAAGCTCGGCAAAACTGGATTCGAATTCCTAAGCTCAACATTAACGTTCCTATCGCACTGAGCCCTACCATGAAAGATGCGGACGTGTTAAAAACGCTCAACACCGGCGCTGCGCTCTACCCAAATGGCGTAGCACCTGGCGCTCTTGGTAATGCTTTTATTTCTGCCCACTCAACAGGTGAGCCATGGAAAGGCAAGTATCGATTTGCATTTATTAAAGTAAATCAATTAAAAGATGGTGATGTGTTATACGTAGACTGGAAAGGCGCGCGTTATTCATACCGTATCACAAGCAGTGAAGTTATAACCCCTACTCCCGACTTTCGCGTTATTTCCGACCGCCCAAAACCAACCATTTCCCTTATGGCGTGTTGGCCGTTGTGGTCTACCAAGCAACGTATGTTAATTCATGCAGAACTAACCAGCATTACGCAGCTCACAAAACCTATTGCAGTGTAAAAAGCTTGGGCGTACAGCGTAAGAGAAGATAAAAAATGAACGAAGCGTCTCAATAAACTGTTTATATATTTCTTGATCGTCCCGTCCTCCACGAATAGAAGCTGTGAAATAAATGTTCATAAAATTAATATACTTGGTTATGCGTACCTATTCTAAGTAAAGTAACCCGACTATAACCATCTACTTCTTTAAATACAATTCTCACATTACCGGTTACGGAAATTGAACGCTGCCCCTGAAATTCCCCATGCAATGCATGGTTTTTTAAAGTTGGACTATGTGGTGATACAGAAAACGATTTTATTGTCTTTTTTGCCTTTATTTACATCGGATGAGGTAATTTCCTAAATTGCTTGAGAAAATATTTAGCGTATCGAATCTCCATACTGCATCCACTACTTCAACTCCTTCAACATCTCGTCTACGGACATATATTCACTTACGTTTACCCCCCTATCCGCATCTTCTGACGCTTGTAAAATTTCACGTTCTTCTTCAACCGTAAGCCCATTCTCAGTATACAAAGGAAACGGAATACCATTCTTCATCGTAACTTGCTTTAAATACGCCTTAATAGCAGTGCTCATATCAATGCCAAGCTTATTGAACACTTTTTGAGCCGACTTCTTTGTTTTCTCATCAATTCGTATTTGTATAGTAGTCATATAAGCAGTATAGCGCACTGTAATGACAATGTCAATACAAATCTAAGTCCTGTCACTAGCTTTTCTGTTTTCAACAAAGAGAAAAGTCACTAACAAGATCAGGAATAGTGTCCCACCCATAACATAGAACCCCGCTTTGTAAGAATTTTTCATAACGAACCCGATGCCAAATGTGGTCATAAAATTAAACAACATTACAGTCTGTCCTTTTATGGATAGAGTGGTTGCCATATAATTTTTATCTTTTATGTAATATTTGCTTAAATACCCATTTATAAATCAGCTCCTGCCTACTTCGTAACCGCCTACTATAATGAGGATAAGAGTAATAATGTAAAAATTATCAAGGAAACTTATCAGTACAAAACTTGATGAAAAAAGCACAAGGTCGAACAAAAATATGCGCTTAATGTTCATCCGTTTCTCAAATTTTGTAATATTATCCCCTACAAAATATTGAGCAAGCGACCTCAGCCCAGCTATGAGCCCAACAAACGCGACTGGAAATCCAAGTGATTCCATATAGGGATAGATATAGCTCATTTGAGCGATGGCGAAACCTGTGATCGCACTGGTAAATATAATGACCGGGTAAAAACCGCTTCCTCGTAATTCCCTCATTAGTGTCGGTATTGATTTCTTAAGTGTAGTTTTTTCTACTACAGATGGTCTTATCAACAGCGCTACAACTACTAGGCCGATGACATCCAGCATTAAACCAATATAGAGGGGAGTTTTTAAGGTAATCTGAGCTCCCAGGGGAATAAGGATAAGCAAGAATGCGCTGACCAATCTGGCGTTTGCAAATATTTTTGATGCTATACCAACGAAGCTTTTTTCTCGACGTAACCCAACCATAGTTTCGTGAAGAAAAGCAGTGTATGTTCCGGATTGCGCCGCAAATGAAAAGGCGGTAAAAATCGCACCCAACATGAACGAAGCCATCGAGCCACCGTGAATAAACGATAGTGCCGCTGCTATCATAGACAACTTAGAAAGCAACAACGTTTTTTTGTGTCCTATTCTGTCAGAGATATAGCCGCTTGGAATCTCGAAAAGAAACTCTGCCAAATAGCCCACTCCCATCCAGAGCCCGATTTGCTGTACGCTTGCATCTGGTATGGTAAGAAAATAAATTGTAAGAATAGGAAAATAGTATTCTCGCTGGGTTACTTCAGCAACGAATAATTTCCAAATATTTCCTTGTAAACTTTTACTCACAAGTTCATTCTATCACCGCAAATTCAAGCTGTCCGCAAAACCATTGTAAAACTTTATACAGTTTTGCAAGCTTTATAAAGTTACACTGTTGATGTCATGCACGCGCTTTTTGCTCAACACCTGAATACGTACCTCCATTTGCTTTATTATGTCGTCATTCTTTCCCAAAAGCTTCATTGCTTCTTTTAATGTTTCAAAATCTGATCGCAGTGCGCCAACCTCATCAAAAATAATTGGAATCAGTTTTATTTTTTCTTCCCATTCCATCATATGAGTTATTTTGGTATACATGTCCGGAATCTGCTGTGTAGCTTCAATAATAATTTGGAACTTCTCGCGCATATCCTCTAAAAGGGCGCCAAAATACATTTCTTGATCTGAACTATTTCGAATTTCCTTAGCCATATGTGAATTATAAGATATTTTTCTATTTTATGAAAGATTAACCGATAGACAAGTTTACGCCTCAGGTTTTTTCAAGGCTGCTAGAAACTCATCGACTGAAGAATATGGACCGCTTACATTTATTCCGCATCTTGCTTCGTCTGCGTCATGTAGAATTTCACGTTCTTCTTCAACGGTAAGCCCATTCTCAGTATGCAAAGGAAACAGATTGCCCTTCTTCCTCCCAATTACCTGAATCCAATTACTTTTCCTTTCTTCGTACACCATTTCTAGCCCAACTCTCACAAAGTGTTGCCTAAGTTCATCTATTGTAAAATAACTAAAAAATCGCTCATATTCATAGCCATAATCGTCTTCAATTTTTACTTCCTCATCAACTCCGTCTTTATCTTTTTCTTTTACTGCTATATACACGAGGCCTTCAGGGTTTAATTTTGTTACAACTTTTTGCAGAATATCCTCAATATCTTTTTTGGGAACATGGAGCAAAACTGCTTGCATAAATATGCCATCAAAATTTTCTTTAAGATTATTAATACTATGTGCGTCCATTACTAAGAATTTTGCCGTAGGCACCTCTTCCTTTGCAATATCAATAAATCTTTCAGAAAAATCTATTCCAGTAACCTCAAAACCACTATCAGAGAGATATTTGCTTTTTGTACCTCCCCCACAACCAACATCAAGAACGTTTCCACCTTCTTTTAAACGGGCTATAAACTCATTTGTACCTGCTTGCCACCAAGTGTCCGCCTTGTGATCTTCGTGCCAGCTTTGAGCGATTTTATCGTATGTATTTTTTAGTTCTTTATTTTCCATAAATTTGCAGGGGTGGAAGGAATCGAACCCTCGTTACAAGCTTTGGAGGCTCATGTATTACCACTATACGACACCCCTATGCGTGTTGATTATACATATATTTCGACTATCCGCCAGTCTCTCACTAAGAAAAACCGCACTTGGTAGTGTGGTTTTTCTGTTATTTCTTCGCTTTTTCTTTGTGGACGGTATGCGCTCTGCACTTTTTGCAGTATTTTGAGCGCTCCAATTTCTTACCATCCTGACGCTTTAAATTGCGGCGTGTGTGGTAATTATATGACTTGCAATCAACGCATTGCAGACGAATGAGAAAATCCTGTGACATAGTCGATATAGTAACAGAAAGTAGAAAATACGCAAGACGCCCACCGATTCCCCTCACCCCATCCCTCTCCCCACCTGCAATACCCGCCTGTTGGCGGGTGCAAGGGAGAGGGCGATAGTTAGTACTCCTGCTTTAAAATCCACTGAGATACTTGTTCCTCCCATTCATACAGCCGTAGCACTTTTGGCTCTTTATTGCCTGAAGAATCTACCCTATCCCATACGCCATTTATCGTCTTATACCTTGCCACTACCTTCCATTCCGGGTTTGCGGTGCCTACCACAGTAACCAAGATCCTCTGTTCTGCACCTGTGCTATCCGTATAGTCCACAAAGCTTGTACTCGGAATATCAGTGATTAACAAGCGAGTTGGCTTTGCGCTTGAGTTTTCCGTTATCGCCCGCGCATGCTCTTCTATAAATGCAACTATTTCACCATCAGGAATTGTACTCGTTGCACCTGTTACTGCTTGGTCAGTGCTTTTTGTAGATTCTCTTGTCTGCACCACATATGTTATTCCTGGAAAACTTGGGACCCGAATTTCGTCTTTCAACAAGCCTGTTGCGAGTTGCAATACGTACAAATGCTTTTCACCTAATTTGGGACTTGCAACAAATGCAGTAAGCCCAGAAGAACCCGGACTATGTGCCGATTCGAACACGGCATCCATTCGGGCTATTGGCCATTCTTTTGTTGCATTTTTCATCCAAAAAGTAAGACTTGTTCCACTCTGTATTGCATACAGTAGCGCATCATGTTCCATCCATCGGACAAATACAATGTTCCCTAACACCCTTTTTGAAATAGCGGGTTCATTTCCACGAGCTACAAAAAAATCAGAAAACCCATGTGCACCATGTTCCGCAAACGCAATGCGTGACATGTCGTCGTTTATATCCATCACACCAGCGTTTACCACATCGCGATATTTATTCCAATCTACTCCGGCAAATGCGAGCTTACCCGTACCCCCACCAAGAGAAGATATAATGAGATTAGCGCTCTTCGCTTCTTGCAAAAACCATGTAATTTGTGAAGATGCGTTCCAACGTACTTTTGTGGCAATATCTTTCCGATATAATTTTTCAGC
The DNA here is from genome assembly GCA_027624555.1 of bacterium. Taxonomy (GTDB): domain Bacteria; phylum Patescibacteriota; class Andersenbacteria; order UBA10190; family UBA10190; genus HO2-45-11b. The sequence goes on from JAQBWN010000006.1 coordinate 20,953, forward strand.
AATTACCTTTGCACCACCCTCCTTACTGTCATATACCCACAATTCCGTAAGACCTTTACTGTCATGAATATTATCAAGAAAATATGCGATTTTTGTACCATCGGTACTAAGTATCATTGCACGTGGCTTTACGAGCGGATTTTCTTCTGTAATAGTTTGCACATTTCCCGTATTGTCTACTTTCTCTAAAACAGTTACGGGGGTTTTATTTTTTTCATCCTCATGTTCTGCATATCGATACCAGGAAGTTCCATCAGAGAGCGGATTTACTCCAACAGACGCTGGGGGGAGTATGGGCGCACATCCACTCTCGGTACATTGCAAAATTCGGCGGTTTCCCGTAGCTTCGTCTACTTGCACAAGCAATGCGTCTACGGAAGGAATAGTCTGTGCTACCTGCTGCGTTGAAGGAAGTAACGTATCTTCCTCGGTAAAAGAATTTCCAATAAAAAACAAGGTAGTTATACCGCCCAAAAAGATCAATAAAATCCAAAAAACCACGCTCTTAAATAAGCCCAACATATGAGCCAGCAGTGGGAATCGGACCCACGGTCTCGTCATTACCAATGACGTGCTTTACCACTAAGCTATGCTGGCCTACGTGTATAATAGGGTGAAGTACAGGCGTTGTACACAAAAGGGTTATGCTCCTCGTTTAACGAGTACGTCATCGAGTTCTTTTTTCTTGTCTGCAATTTCTGGTTTCTCAAAATGTTCTCGAGCTGGTTGTAGAAGCGCAATAATTTCTTTTGCAACCGTTGCTTTTAAATCCATTGGATGTATATTGCCCAGCGCATATTCTTTTTCTAATTCAGTATACGATGTAAATTCAACAGTTCCCCCATGTTCTGGTTTGCGTTCAATTACAAACGGATTAGTTCGATTCCAAAACAAAATATTTTTTGTCCAATTTAAAATAGGATTTTTCTCAATGTTTTTTTCTTCACAGAATGCTTTTTTAATTTTCTTGAGAATATCTTCTTCGCTGTCATGGATAAAAATAGCAGCATCCGGTTTTGATTTACTCATTTTGTTCTCACCAGAAAGACTGTCTATTAAAGGGTGGTGCAGAGCAATTGGCTTGGCTTTTCCGGCAGCTACTTTTTCGGCAACGTCGCGCATCACTACATGCGCTTTGCGTTGATCCATGCTTGCATGAGCAATATCTATTGATTGCGAAAAAATATCTGTAACCTGCATCGCTGGGTATAGCAACGTTGCTAGTTCAGCATCCTCCCCCGCCTCTTTCCCCATAATACTGATACTGCGCTGCGCACGAGCAACCGTCATATGCCGCGCTACTGACAACACGGTTCCCCAGTATTCTTCATGATTTTTTGCATACCATTCGCTCGCAAGTCGAAATTCAACCGCATCGGCGTCGGCTCCAACTGCTATTAAGCATGCTTTCATAGCCTCTGTAAAATATCCTTTTCCGATTTTTAAAGCCGTTTCTTTTGTGCCGTCCAACTTGTGATTTATTGCAGTATGCCAGTCAGCCAACCAAATGGTGCACTTCACCCCAAGTGCCTGTAAATCTTTTATTACTAATGCAGATAATATCCCCTGCCCAATATGAACATATCCGGATATCTCAAAACCAATGTAGTGAGTTAGCTGCTCGCCAGATTCTATGCGGGCCTTAAACTCATCCTCAGTTATAACCTCGGCGGTGTTTTGCAATATGCGATTGATAATTTCTTGTTTTTCTGTCATATCATTTTTTATAGTGGTTTGTTATGCAACTATTTCAGCTTTTCCTTCTCTTATAGTAAATATTGCCCTATATTGCCGATCGAGTCGAAACGAATATACTCCCCTCCAACGCGGCTCAAGCAACTCAACATGCAAACTTGGATGGCGAACGTTTTGTTCTAGCAACATCTTTGTCTTTGTCCACTTTTTATCTAAATTATGCTTGTGAAGATATTGTAATACATCTTTTCGAAGCGGCTTAATTTCCATGTTATTTTTTAACGTGCGCTGACTTTTTCAGCCCATTTTCAAGATCAAGTAAAAATTCTTCACTATAGAGACCTGTTTCCTTAAAATCTCTCATAATGCTTGGGACAGAATCTTCTAAAACAGACTCAAAGAAACGCTCTGCAAATTTTCTGTAGGCCTTAGCTTCGCGTTCAAGTCGCTGATATTCTGTTTTTGGGATTGTAACACTTGCCATATGATACATTTACTGTAAAGTAACTTAAAAGTCGCGTCAATGTGGCTTTTTTAGGTAATTATGCCAGCTTAGCTTAATGGTAAAGCAACGGTTTTGTAAACCGTGGAGTGTCGGTTCGATTCCGACAGCTGGCTCCAACCCACCTTCGCCACAAGCAGTTCCTGCTTAGGCTTCGGCGGGCAATGCCGGGGATGGCAGATCGGCTATGCAAGGGACTGTAAATCCCTCAAGATAGGTTCAACTCCTATTCCCCGGACCGCGTATGAAATTAATAGTATAGAAACAACCATAAAAATTTTATTAAAGATTTTATTAAAGTACCTGACACCCCCATAGGCGCTTGACAATCTTCCCCCGGAAAACTACAAATAAGCTAGATGTATATGTTCCTTTTTGTTCTTTGAGGGAGTGTTAACATGGCAAATAAAGCAGCGTACGAGATTCATTGCACAGACGCAGCGCAATTTTTTTCCTGTATCGCAGTATGGGAAGCGTTGCATTTTTTGAAAGCCAAGCATTACGCGGGGCCAACGGTTGAGGGCATCGTTGATCATACCAACATACAAATGGGGGTAGTTCAAAGAGCCCTCGCAACCTTAGGAGGCAACAACCCGGAAAAAGGTTGCTTGCAGATGAAATACTGTCAAGAAGGGACTGCTGGACCTATTGCGGCACGTTTCTCTCAGCGGTCAGATGTTGTTCCGGAATTCGTGGTTCAGATTCGCGCAGACAATAATTACAAAATGAGGATCACGTAGTTTTCAAAAAATGAACCATCAACACACATAATACGCGGACGCAACTCACCATTGCATCTTTTTTATATCACTATGATTTTATCAAAGTACCTGGTATGCTCCATAAAAAAACAGCCGTACGATATAAAACCGTGCGGCTGTGTTGTTGTTTGAAGGGGCTCATGTTCCGATTTTCAACGGGCAGCACAAAGTTGTTTCACCACATCCCTTGCTGGATCAACTTTCACACCAAACTCGTTCAACACTTGAGCACCAAGACCTCCAGTTTCTCGTAGCAAGCCGAGAAACAAATGCTCGGTTCCAACGTAGTTGTGATCCATATTCCTGGCTTCTTCCATTGTGTACAATAATGGGATGTATATTGCAACTTGTTTTCTATATCTCCACTTCCGCAACTAATCCTAAGTGATCGGAAATATTAGCATCTGAAACGTGGTGATTTATAATTTTTATATCTGAGCTCGCAAACATCATATCTACTATTGCTGTAGCATATCCAGAATTTGGGTCCTTTTGGTTCATATTAAACGACGTTTGCATTTCGCCTTTAAATATCGACTTCATGTGTACTTCAATTTTATCTGTTGTTTTGCCACCTTCTTGAACATTAAAATCGCCCATAAGAAGTGCTGGTTGCTTGCCTACTATATGCGCAGCGATAACTTCTGACATCGCAAGTCTTCTCTTCGTATCGTCACCATCAAATCCCCAAATGCCTTGTATGTTAAATACATGCAAAACTTTTTCGTTTATCAGAATTTCCGCATGTTGCAAATTCCGCGGAGTGTATATAATATCTTCTTGAGATTCTGGCTTCCATGTTCCGTTATATGGGACGTCAAAAAAAATTGCGCCAGATGCTTGAATGGGATACTTCGATAAAATAGCGTTCCCAAATTGGACTCGGTACCCAGGTTCTACTTCTTCAGAAAATGCAGGCGCAAATGTGTAGTATTTGTATCCGAGGATGTTTGCCAATTCCCCAACAGCATGCCAAGGCTGCTTGAGTGGCGAATTTTCAGCTTGATATACTTCTTGCAAACAAAGAATATCCGCGTTTTCTTCTGCAATAAATGGCTGAATATGTTCAAACAGCTTCCCTCCAAACCACATATTTAAACAGATTATTTTTATATGCATGTATATATTATACTCTAATATATATGCAGATAATCAAACCACCCAAGCTACATACGGAAGATATTATTGGAATATGTTGCCCGTCGGGAACAATAGAACATAAAAAAGAGCTTTTTGAACGAGCTATCAAAGGCTTTGAGAACGCTTCTGGGCTAAAAACAGTCATCGCGCCCAATGCATATGCCAAGCATTACTATAGCGCGGGGACTATGCAGGAACGTCTAGATGATTTTCATGGGCTCATCGCTGATCCTACGATTAAGGCCATAATTTTTGGTGCTGGTGGCGATACCGCGAGCGATTTACTGCCTCACCTGGATTATGATTTAATCAAAAATAATCCGAAGATTATCACTGGTATTTCAGACGCCACAACACTGCTTACGGCCATCACCGCGAAAACAGGACTCATCACTTTTTTAGGATTAGAGTTTTTAGATTTCGCGGACAACGCCATGAACTACACCGTTCAATCGATACAACAATCATGGCTTTCTGGAACGCCCCATGAATTATTCCCAAACCCTGCCTGGAAAGAACTACAAAATAACTATACGACGTACAAAACATGGCAAACTATTCGAGAGGGCACATCTTCCGGGCAACTATTTGGAGGAAATTCTGAAAGCTATATACAACTTCTAGATACGCCGTATGAACTAGTAATTCCCAATGGAATATTATTTTTAGAAACGTATAAATTACCAAAAAAACAAATTCATAAAGCGCTTATGCAGTTACAGATACGCGGGGTGCTGGATCAAATTGCGGGGCTTGTTGTTGGGTATTGCCTTGAAAGCGACAAGCCGGATATTGTAGGCAACGAGCAGTTAATCGCCGAAACTATTTTAGAAGTAACAAAAGAGTATTCATTCCCTATTATGCAAATTGGTGAAATTGGGCACTATGTAGAAAACTTCATGCAACCCCTTGGAGCTCATGTAAAAATGGACGCAACTAATTTGCGGTTTGAAATTACGGAGCCAGCAACGATATAATTACGCTTTTTCTTTTAGCTCCTCAAGCTCTTCCAGTACACCTTTTTCAACTACTTTGTTATCCATCCGCCTGGCAATAAACAGCAGCTCTTCACGTATTCGAATATTCTTGGAGTCCATGTCACGCGCGTGCTGGAGCGATTGGATAGCAAGAGTAAACCTGCCCGCATTGAGTGCTGCGTGCCCAAGGTCTGCAAAGGCATCAACCATTTCTTTGTCAATTTTTATCACTTGTTGAAATATCTCCATTGCCTCGTCCCAAGATTCTTTACCAATAGCTGCCTTCCCAAGAAGCATATATGCCTTAGTGTCAGATGAATGCTTCATAATATGAGGAATAAGAATATCTTCAACACGCTCAAAATCATTTTTCCCCAGCGCCTCTGTAGCCTGTTCAAGAGTTGTTTTTTCTTTGTCCTTCTTGAGTAATTGCGACATAATTCCAGCCTTCTGCGACGGCTTTACTGTTGCGGTGCTTTGCTCCTCAACCCCAGTATGCCGAACTAACCGAATTGCAGGACTCGATTTTGGGACTGGTAAAACTTCCTCTTTCGTTTCTTTTATGCGAGGCATACGTTCTCGAATTGCTTGCATGTCTGGAATACGATTTGCAATTTCTTTTTGCAGAGACGACAAACCTTCTCTCCCCCTTTGCGCCAATAGTAAGAGCTTATCTTGCAACCCTACTTCTGGCATCTGAACAAGTGAACTCTTCACTGCAATTATTTCAACAGCCTTTTTTTGCTTTGCCTCTTGTCGGCGACTCTTCATGGAAACAATAGAACTACCCACAGATCGCAACATATGCCCAAGACGATTTTTCACAAGCGTAACTCCATGCTGATCTGGCCGAAGCAAAGATTCTTCATGAATCGGAATTTTTGAATCAACTTCAGCTTGAATATCTTCCGAAAATTGCACGTGTCGCATACGAAGAATCACCCGAGAAAAAACGATGATAATACCGCCAAACGAGATGAACAACAAAAGTGGTGGTAAAACATCGTACAACATGAGGTTGTGGATATCGTACCAATTGCAAGGCTCCCCGCCAAGGGCAATTTACCTCTAGTTATCCCCCACCAGCACGGCGGGCAGGCCCACTTTGCTAAATTGTGAGTCGAGTAAACTCTTTAACGGTAATATTCTCTCCTATTTCCTGAATTGCCTCGCTCACCAATTGCCCAACTGTTATTTTAGGATTCTTCACATATGGCTGGGTCATCAATGCCCTCTCTTCGCGAAATTTTTTCAGCTTTCCTTCCACTATCTTTTCTCGCATAGCCTCTGGCTTTCCTTCCTGTTCAAGCTGTTTTAACGCAAATTCTTTTTCACTTGCTACGTCTGCTTCTGACACGTCTTCTGGGCGAACAACAAGAGGGTCGTTGGCGGCAATGTGCATAGCGATATTTTGCGCAAGCTCTTGAAACTTTTCGTTTCGAGCTACAAAATCCGTTTCGCACACCAAAGAAACCAGTACGGCAATTTTCTTGTTTCCGTGCAAATAATATCCAATAACGCCTTCATTTGTTTCTCGAGAAGATTTTTTCGCGACTGTACCTTTTCCTTTTTCTCGAAGCCACAAAATGGCCTTATCTTGGTCGCCATTAGACTCCGTAAGCGCTTGTTTTGCATCCACTACTCCAGCACCAGTACGGGCTCTCAAATCTTTAATTTGTTCCATTGTTATATTCATAGTTCAATGCCTCTTACCTTGGCGATAGTTTGTGCTATTACGCGAGTTATAAGTTCAAGTGATCGAATTGCATCGTCGTTTGCAGGAATTGCACATGTAAGTAGCGCGGGGTCAGCATTTGTATCAGCTATTCCGATAACTGGGATGTTCATGCGAACCGCCTCTCGCACAGCAATACGTTCATCGTGAGCACCGGCAACAAAAATTGCTGCGGGAAGAGAGCGGAGCGATTTCACACCTTCCAATACGCCTTCTAGTCGTTCAATTTCTTTCTGGCGTACAGAACGCTCTTTTTTTGTAAGCTTTGCTGTTTGTTTTGAGTCTTCTGTGCGCTTCAATTCATCAAGCTTTTCGATACTTTTTTGAATAGTTGAGAAGTTTGTAAGCGTACCGCCTAACCATCGTTTCGTGATATACGGCATTTTCACCGCTTCTGCATACTTTCGAATTATCGCTCGAGCCTGTCTTTTTGTGCCAACAAAGAGTATCTCTCCATGAGGCTTTTCAGCAATGGACTGTACAAATGCAGCTGCTTTTACAATTCCTTCCCTAGTATGGTTTAAATCAATAATTGCAACTCTGCTTCTGTGCATATAGATAAACTGCTCCATTTTTGGATTTCGTTTGCTTTTTTCATGCCCGAAATGCACCCCTGCTTCTAGCATGGCTACCACGTCTGGAATAATATCAACGTTCTTTTCTTTTGTTGTTTGTGACATAAAATACATCCTACACAAGGCACTTGCAAAAATCAAGAGCTTGCCGTATGATATGAAAATATATGAAATCAGAAATCCACCCAACGTACCAAGAAAAAGCCATAATTACATGCTCTTGCGGCAATTCGTTCAATACTGGCTCAACTATTGAGTCTTTGGCAATTGAAGTATGCTCTGCATGCCACCCTTTTTATACTGGAAAACAAAAAGTCATCGACATTGCTGGTCGTGTTGATAAATTCAAAAAACGCCAAGAAGAAGCAGTTGCGTTAAACGAACAGCTCGGAAAATCTAAAAAGAAAACTGCTCCAAAAACATCTCCAAAAGCCGAAGTAATCCGTATCTCTAAATAGATCCTTCGGGCGCACCAGAGCGCGCATTTTATGAAAACCCCATCGCCCCAAGACCTGCAGAAAGAAATAGATGCCTTAACGCTTGATATAGCAGCTATGGCTTCCTCTGGTCAAAACAGTGCCATTAAAGAGGTTGCGCAAAAGCTTAACAGAGCAAAAGATCTTCTAGAATGTGTAGAAAAAGTCACGCATATTGAACAAGAAATGTCAGACAACAAAGAGCTACTTGCATCAGAAGACACTGAGATGAAAGCGCTCGCGCAAGAAGAACTCGTACGACTTGAAAAAGAAAAAGCGTCTACCCTGTCTTCTCTCGATGAGCTACTAATTCCCGAAGACCCAAGAAACAGCCGCGACGTCATTATGGAAATCAGAGCAGGTGCAGGGGGTGAAGAAGCAACATTATTTGCTCAGGAACTGCTGCGTGCGTATATTCGCTTTGCAGAAATAAAGGGTTGGCGTGTTGCAGTTTTAGAAGAAGGAGTTGTAGAGATTTCAGGCAAAGACGTGTACGGCCATTTACGATATGAAAGTGGCGTACACCGCGTACAGCGCATCCCTGAAACAGAGAAAATGGGGCGCACGCATACCTCTACTATCACCGTTGCAATATTGCCAGCTGCCGAAGAAGTGGACGTGGAAATCAAACCAGAAGATTTGCGAATTGATACGTATAGGGCCAGTGGCGCAGGTGGACAACACGTCAATAAAACGAGCTCTGCAATCCGCATTACACATATACCTACAAATACTGTTGTGGCATGCCAAGAAGAGCGCAGCCAGCATAAGAATAGAGAGAAAGCAATGAGCTTACTTCGTTCTCGTATTTTGGCAGCCAGAGAAGAAGCAATTCATGCCAAAGAAGCCAGCGCGAGAAAAGCGCAGATAGGAACTGGGGATAGGTCCGAAAAAATCCGAACGTATAATTTTCCACAAGACCGTATTACCGACCATCGCATTAAAAAATCTTGGAGCAATATACCTGCTGTTATGGAAGGTGCTCTTGATACTATTTTTTCAGACCTCCAACAGGCAGATCGCGAGCTTCGCATTGCGCAGGCGATATGAAAACCTCATCCCAGGAGAGGCTGGGTGAGGTTAGTAAGCGCATTAAACTAGAACTCTCCAACCATTCCGACGCACCGCACCTCGATGCTGAGCGGTTACTTTTACACGCGTTAAAACAACGCGAACCAAGCTACTTACTTGCCCATAGTGATGCCCTGCTTACCGAGCAACAAATTTCAGAAATTACCCGCATGCAAGATGCCCGAAAAACAGGTATGCCACTTGCCTATATTTTGGGCGAAGCAGATTTTTATGGCAGAACGTTTATGGTAACTCCAGATGTGCTAATCCCCCGCCCAGACACAGAAGTTATCATAGAAAAAGCTTTAGAATATATCAAAAAGAATTTTAAACATAAAAAAGAAATAGTCATAGCAGATATTGGCACCGGAAGTGGGTGTATTGCGATAACACTGGCGCTCGAGCTAAACAAGCTAACGAAGCTAGTGAAGCTAACGCAGCTCGCTACCGACATATCCCAAAAAGCCTTAGACATTGCAAAACAAAACGCAGTAAAACACGGCGTATTAGATAACATAGAATTTTTACAGGGCGATATGCTCGAGCCGATCAAAGATAAACACGTGGATTTGATCGTGAGTAACCCGCCATACTTGCCCGCCGAAGCTTTAGCGAAGGCTGGGTATACCCTCGAAACTCGAGGTCTCCAGTTTGAACCACAAACCGCACTCGATGGCGGGCCAGACGGCTTACAATTCGTAAACCAAATCAAAGCATCAAAAATTCCAGCCATCATCGAAACAATCGGTGGAGAGATTATTGAAGTATAACTAAAAAAGGAGAGTTGTTACTCTCCTTTTTTGTCTTTCTTTTCCTCTTTGCCCGCCGAAGCTTCAGCGGAGGCTGGGTCTGCCCCTTCGGCACCTTCTTCAGCAGGAACTTCTTTCTTCACCCCTTCTACGCTTTCAACGTCTTCCTTCACTTCTTCAGAAAGAGCGTCCATTTCTGCTTCGCTTCTAGGAGGTTGAACTAGAGCAACTGCTTCGTCTAAATCTATATGCGTAATAACTCCCTCAGGAAGTTTGATATCTTTTACTTGAATAACACCCTCAAAATCAACAAGAGACGAAATATCTACTTCAATATCATGCGGCATGTCCTTCGGTAGCGCTTCCACTTCCAATTCATCCATATTTCGCACTAGAGTTCCAGTCAAAACTTTAACTGCAGGGGATTCTCCAACGAACTTAAGAGGCACGTTCGCCGAAATAGCTTCGTCCATACGTACTACGAAAAAATCAATGTGCGTAATCGTGCTCTTGAGTGGGTGAATCTGCACTTCTCGAATAAACACTGGGTGATCTTCCCCTGATTCAACAGAGAGCGTAAGCATGGTTGTGTACCCTGCCCCAGTAAAAAGCTTATTGAACTGACGAGACTCCACTTCAACGTTCTGAGGTTCAATTCCGTATCCGTATACAACAGCTGGAATATTTCCACTACGTCGAATAGCCGTCACGTGACCAGAACGACTTTTTGCGGATAATGTAAGAGTAGATGCCATATAAAGGCTAAATCTAATCTATTATTGTTTTGCAGTCAATGCCCGAATAGTATTTTGGTCTTCTTTTAGTAATTGGTATATAGAGAGCAACTCGTCGCTTGTTACCTCTTCGCCCCCAAAAAACCGTTTTGTATCTTCGGCTGTCATGTCGGTAACCAGGCCTAAGCTCACAATCCCAAGGCCAGTCATAGCCACCATAGCGACAATAGAGCTTTCACACTTAGAGCACGTTACATATACAACCGTAGCATCTTCCTGTTCTCCGATAACCTTAGCACCATCTAAATCATACTCTGCGCTGCAGAAGGGGCATCGAGATACAAAATGTACGTTTTCATCTAATTCCATAGGGTGCTTATATACATGTATGGTAGTCCAATTTTTGCTAAATGTCAATCAACTTTTGAACACATCAAGAACACCTTTATTGTTCAAACGAACGTTGATAGCTCTGAAGGAGCATATCTTGAAAACTTCCCATGAACCTTTACCGAAAGCGCAAGGCCCAGCAATATACACGATGCAAACAGATTCGACCCCCCATAACTTATGAATGGAAGTGGTATTCCCGTGACGGGAAGTATTCCCATATTCATTCCGGCATTTACTGTAAAACCGACAATAAAAATAAGAAAAACCCCAGATGCAATAAGCTGGCCAAAGGGGTCGCTCGTTGCACGCGCTATCATAATAATGCGAGACAAGACGATGCTATACAACGCAACTACCAGCGCAACACCAACAAACCCAAGCTCTTCACCCACGCTCGCAAGGATAAAGTCCGTATGACGCTCAGGAAGAAACTTGAGTTGCGATTGAGGACCGTGCCCGAGCCCCCTACCAAGAATTTCTCCTGAACCCAACGCAATAATAGATTGGGTCACGTTATACCCCGAACGAAGTGGGTCTGCAGTTGGATGTAAAAAAGTTAAAATACGCTCTTTTTGATAATCAAGCAGAAACACTTGCCATGCACCCACAAATAAAATTGAGCCAATAATGACAATAGTGCCAAAAAGTTTCCAAGAAAGCCCAAACACTACGAGGAGACCAACCCACAGCGCGAGTATTAATGCTGCCATACCAAAATCTGGTTCTCTTAGGACAAGCAATACTGGTATTGCAGTAACAGCTCCAGAAATAGCCAGTGCGCGTATTCCCACGTGTTTATATTTGGCAAGCACCGAAGCAAGTACAAGGACCAACATGACTTTTATAAATTCCGACGGTTGAATTTGAAATCCAAACAGATCAAGCCGGCTCACCGTTCCGCGAATTGTCCGCCCTACAATCACGAGGAAAAACTGGGCCAAAACTCCTCCTGCAAACAAATATGGAATTACTACCCGAAGAGAGTGGTATGGAATCTTCGTAATAAACCACATGCCAACTAAGCCTATAATAAGCGCAATTGCCTGACGATAAAACAGCGACGAAATAGTCGCGCCCGAATCTGTTGCTGAAGCGAGCATGGCAAGTCCTATTCCAGAAAGCAGCAGAACCGCTCCGATGAGCACATAATCAACTCCGGGGGGTAAAAATCGAAACCTCATAACGAAAATACTACCGAAGCTTGTTCGGATCGCCAATAATGTGGACTATATTTTCATCACTATAAATATTCGTTGTGGCAATTGCAATTACTCGACTTGTAGGCGAAAGCGGGGCCGGCCATCCTATGGTAAATTCTCTTTGCTCGCCCAAAAGGAGCTTACCTACAAATGTTTTTCCTATACCAACAATGTTCCCGCTTTCATTTAATGCAACCCCTATTACCTCTACTTTTTCCCAGTCAAACGTAGAGTTGTTCGTTACAACGCCCGTTTGGCGCTCGAGCTGCTGCGAACCGACTACAGTACCGCTCCGTTCCCGCAAAAACACTCTAAATTCCGGTACATGCGCAGTATCAGGAAGCTGTTCCAGCAAAACAGTGCTTGGTGTTTGTATTTCGACCGTACCAAACTCTTTATTGGACGGAACAGGAACATTTATAAAAGCAATGTATTGCACCCCGCCTGGTAGTACATATGCCGCTTGATCAACCCTTCCGATTACTGCTCCTGACGGATCTTTCACAACAAGCGCAACCTGATATTTGCCCGTTCCTGCACGAACATTTTCATTTTTTATCCGAGCTACCACATCAATTGTTTTCCCAAACGGGCCAGGGCTTGTAAGATGTGGAAGTACTACAATGTTTTCTACTGTAATAGGTGCAAAAATATCCGTCTTCACAGGCGCAACAATCACTTTTTTCTCAGGAAGCATGGGAAGAACGATAAGGGCTACAACACCAGATGTCATACAAAAAAACAATATTGCGTATCCTGTCTTTTTTATCGTTCGCCTTACACTCATAGTGCATATATCATACCATATACGGTATACTTTCTAAGCCATGAACGACTTTACTCACCTCCACGTACATTCCCACTATTCCTTGTTGGACGGCCTTGGTAAAATAGATGCGCTTGTAGAACGCACCAAAGAACTGGGCATGAATAGCCTTGCAATTACCGACCACGGCGCCATGTACGGAGC
>JAQBWN010000032.1 GCA_027624555.1 bacterium
GGATTCTGCAATTGCTTTCGTTCCTTTTGGCGCCACCCACACGGTTATATGCCACGTAGGGTGGGCTTTTTTTACCGCAGCAATTGTGGGCAACTGCATAATAAGGTTGCCAATGCCCGAGAGGGCTAGGAATAGGACACGCTTAGGGTGAGGTGAATTCGTCATAGATAGATAGAAGTTTATTGATAGATTTATCCCAAGTAAAATTTTGTTCAACATGGTTTTTACCAAATGCTCCAAAAGACTGTGCTAGCGAAGAATCTTTACAAATACGTATAACGGATTTAATTAACTCGCTATGAACAGAAAATAACAAGCCAGCTTTTTCATTTGGCACAACGAACGGAATTGCTGTTGTGTTTCTGGCAACTACGGGGCAACCAGCAGCCATTGCCTCCGCGAGAACTATACCAAACGCCTCATAATGAGATGCGTGAATAAAAACATTCGCATTCTGGAAAGCCCCAATAAGCTCATTATCTGAAAACTTTCCTAGCATATGAACGCGATCTTCAACGCCTAATTTTCTTGCAAGGGTGCGCAGTTTATCTGCATACCCAAAATCTTCGCCAATAATAACAAACTGTGCATCAGGAATGGATCGTGAAATGTCTGGGAGCGCTTGGATAACACTTTGCAAGCCCTTTGCTCGTGCAATACGCGATACTGAAAGTAGAATTGTGCCAGGAATACTACGCTTTGTAAAAGGATTTTCCTGCTCGTTCTGAAACGCAGCAATGTCTATGCCCGGTGGTATTATTTCAAACCGTTTCACCGGTAACCCTGATTGCTGTATGAGGCTCTTTTCAAACTCAGACAACACAACCACCACGTCTGCTGTTTTAAATGTAGCCTTTCCGATGGTGTTTTTATATAGCTGCCAAATTGGTTTGCGCCGAACACGATTTTCGTAATAAATAGGGTGGAATATAAACGGTATATTATGCTTCTTTGCATAGCGCGCGGACGTATCTGCTACTTGATACCAAAATCCATAGCTTTCCAAAATATCTGGCTTGTGATGGCCTATGTAATATGAGAGTGCTTGAAGACGAGGATAGGAAACATATGGAGTAGTGGAAGTGTGAAGACGCTGAACGTAAATAGGGTCATCTAGTAACTGTTCTGGTTCGAGCATATTAATTGGCCCGTGCGTACGCATTGCGCTTGTGAGCACACGAACATCTCTATTGCTTTTTATATCTCTTGTACGTTCAACAATATTTTGGACATACACTTCTGCTCCGCCTGTTGCAGGAGGGTACCGTAGTGCTGTGTGTAGAATTTTCATAGTGCGTTATATTTCTGCCCCATTTCAAATTCGTAATACGCCGATAAAAAACTCCAGGTAATACCTGGCCAGCCATCAAGTATACCCTTTTTATAAAAAAGCAACTTAATTGCTTGTCGAAACGCAAGCGCATACGGCAACATGAAACTTCTATTCACCTTTCTTCCTGAGCGATGCGTATTATTCTTCTGCATATCTTGTGCATCTAGCGTTGTATATACATGCATTTTTTTTACATAGTCAGAAATAGTTGCATACGACTGATGAATAATCGGAAGGTCTAGTTCTCCCGAAATACTATCTTTATATACTGCAATTGTTCCCCCGGTATATATCATCTGCTCGTGCACTTTTTTATCACTCCACTGCGCAGCACCTTTTTTAACAAACCGAGGATTATGCCCGATAAGATGCTTCATGCGCTTTCCAAGAAATATATCTTCTATGGTCACCCAATATACTCCGTGTTCGGGGTTATCGAGCATGGAATTAATTGCTTCTTGCAGCTCTGTTGATACGCGCTCGTCAGCATCCAGAAATAAAATCCAATTTTGCGATGCTCTTCTCATCCCAAAGTTTTTCTGTTTTCCGTATCCTTCCCACGGATTCGAAATAACAGTCGCGCCAAGGGAGTGCGCGATTTCTGCTGTTTTGTCAGTACTTTCCGTATCTATTACAACGATCACTTCTTTCGCAAACTTTGCAGAGATTACGCAATCCGCAATTTTCTCTTCTTCATTTTTTGCAATAATAACTACAGATATGTTCATAGAGCTTCTTGTATTGTCTTAATGCTAATCGGTAGTGATGTAATAAAATCCAAGTGCGCGTCCAAGTCAGCTAAAAGAGTTGAATGCTTAAGTGGCGAGCTTTTTTTACTTACAAAGTGATACGTTTCTATCAACCATTTATTCTGTACAAACGCACGAAGAGCATGAATATTTGCGCGAAGTACAGAAAAGTTCTTTTTTGTAAAATTTATAGTATGAAGACGCATTACATCTTTTGGGGGGAGCGTTTCTAATCCATGTAAAACAGTCCGCCCTGCAGTATAAAAATTCTTTGCACTAGTAATAACATGGTCGTTATGTGCTCCACCCGGATATACAATAGTCTTTGTAGAAAGTTCTGCTGATGGGTCTTCTAATTCATGTTTCAGTTCGCTTTGGGATAGGGCAGTTAGGTCTGCGTGGTGAATACTATGTGCTGCTATTTCGTGGCCGTATTTCTGTGCAGCAGCTAGCCATTTATTTGCATGTGCAATAGGCTCTCCTGCAATAACGTTATCTTTTGGTGTCAGTGGCACCGCGAATACTGCATGTATGTTATAAAACGCAAGCAACGGCAATACTTCGTCGTATACTGCTTGGTATCCATCATCAAATGCTAACGTAATAACACCACGGTTTTTCATATAGCCATAATGAAATCAAGAACTTGCTTACTTGCTGTGCCGTTGGTCGTGGTAATCATTTTTTTGACGGTTAGGTCACGAGCGGCGTCTTTTGCATGGGGATTATAGCTTGCGTCTACAACTGATTGTACTAAATCTTTTTTTGATGATGAAATATATGTTGCGCCATCTGAAACTAAATCGTCATAATGCTGCTCAAAGTCACGAAATACCATAGATCTGCGCCAGTTCCACCAATCTAATGGTTTGCCGTATTTCACGTTAATAACTGGAACGCCGGCAATGAGCGATTCTAATGCAACGGTTGATGAATGATTTACAAGGACACTTGCATGAGTAAATACTCCGAGCAAAAAGAAAATGTCTGCTTCTGTTGGCGCGTATCTGAATGCGGGCAGTGATATTTCTTCTTTCCGCCCAGGAGAAAATCGAACCGTTACTCCATATTTTTCAAATGGTTTATATTTTTCTAGCGACCCACCCGGATGCACGGAAGCATACAGATAGGGATTATATGGAATTATTTTCGCATCTATGGCTTCACGAATAGCTCGCACAATATATTCCATCGGATATAGCTCAGTAGTAGCAATGTGGATGAAAGGGCGACTTATGTCTGTAAACCCAAACTGTTTGTATACTTCTTCTTTTGATGTAATTTTTTCTTTTTGAGCAAAATAATCCAAGCGAGGTGCGCCAATAACGGCAATACGTTCATCTTTAAAATCTGGAAATAGTCGCATAAAGTGAGTCTTCATCATCGAATTCCAAACAATAATGCGATCTGCAATACAAATTGGAATCTTAGATTGCATAAGGCGTTCGATTTTCCAAACATTATCCCAGCTGGCGATAAAGGTAACCGTAGGAATACCCATTTCTTTTGCAATTCGTAAAATCGGTTCGTCGAGTTCATCATGCCCTACGGTGTTGGTTATCACGACGTCTGGTTTAAGTGATGCAAATAATTCTTTATGTCTAGTGTCACTTTGAGGGTTTTCGTGATAATAAAATTTTGCCCCAAATTCTTGAAAAACTTGTTTTGCAATAGGCGCAGCAGGAGTAACAACGTGAACTTCTGTAACGTCAGTATGCTGTTCCAAATGCCAGCGTAATGGCAACACGAGTTCTCGTAAATGGTATCCACTCGGTACAGAGAATAGCAGTTTCATATAAGGCTATTGTCGCACACGTGGATTCCGGGTCAAGCCCGGAATGACAGTCAGAGTGATAAGTGTAAGAAGCGACACAATTCCGCCGATGTATAGCATCTTTGGCGCGTATTTCATCGTTACAACATGCTCTCCAGCAGGAACTGGAATGCTTCGGAAAAATAAAGGAGATTTTTGGATCTCAGTTTCTTTGTTGTCTACGTATGCACGCCAGCCAGGGTAAAATGTATCGCGGACAATGAGCGTGGAATCGGTTTTTGATGCTGTTTTGAAAATAAGTTCGGATGGTTGTTCGGAGATGAGCGTGAGAGTGTTATTACAATTTTCTTGCGCACCCCACCCAGCCTCCCCTTGAAAAGGGGAGGAGTCGCTTTCTCTCCCCCTGCCCGAGGGGGAGCTCCCGGGGGTGGGAGCGTCGTCGCACAGAAGCTCAAATCGCGACTTTGATTCTAGCGGCTCAATATTTACTTCACCATTCTCAGTAGGAGATAGTACGGCTCCAATTGTAAGCTCAGATGCCAATTCAGTATCTTCAACTGCATACGGTTTTGTAGGATGCAGACGCTCTAGCACGGCGCCTTGCTCCGATAAATCCAGAGATGCCGGCCATTCAATGCCGTATATACCGAATTGTGACGATACCATGGGCACTAATAAATCTTTTTGTAATTGCCTTTTTGCGTTATCTGCACGAGAAGATGGATCCGTAAAGTATGCGCCAGTATCTCCGCCATCTCGCAGAGAATATATGCGCGCTTGATTATTTTTTACTTGCTCGGGCATGTTTTGTAGCGTTGTTGGTTGCTGGAGAACATTCTTCCAAGAAAATAGTGGCGTAGTTGTGCCAGAAATTATTACTAAATCTATAACAGTAACAGCGATAATAAACTTTTTGCTATTCTTATGCGTTAATGTGTAGGGAAGGATTAAAAGAGACAGTATAGCCATGTATGTATATGGGGACTTGAGGGAGATGCTGCTTGTTTTGGCGCTTACAACTAATGAATGTAATTTATTCTGGTTTTTATGGCTTATTTTGCTGAACCAGCCCTCACCCCAATTGGGGAGAGGGGATACTACTGCAAACAAAATATTTCCTAAAATAACTACACCAATAATTACAAAAGCTACACGACTAAAAAACTTTTTTGTTTTATTTACGTTTTCCCAAAGTGCATCAAAGCCAAAGCCTGCAAATAGCGATAATGAAAACGTAGTAAATAAAAGCCAACGTGCAGGTGCGGAAAAAAACCACAACGATGGTTCAATGCCAATAAAGCGAAATGGAGACATGTCGCCGAGGGAAAGGAGAAATGAAATAATGAGGAGATATACGAAAAAAGTAGGGGAGAAGGGAGCGCGACGACGCCTTGCTAAATACCAAATCGACAACAACAACGGGATCACTCCGATATATGTTCCATATTCTATTTCTAGCCGTTTTCCCCAATATGTATTATCTGTTCCATAAAATTTCGGTAATAAAAAGGTTGGTAAATGATAAAGCGGGTAGCTGTGTTGATTTGCTCGCACAATATCAAAACCCCCAGGAGTTGCGCGACTAGAAAGTGCAGAAAGCTCGAGTGTTGGCAATAATTGGACGGACGCAAGGAGGAAGGTGGCGACAAGTATTGAAACAAGAGTTATTCCCAAGTGCACCCCCTCCAACTCCCCCTTGAAAAGGGGGAGAGAGCGCCGCCTCCTCCCCTTTTCAAGG
>JAQBWN010000007.1 GCA_027624555.1 bacterium
TTTTTTGATTTCTTATATCTGCAAAAAGACTTCCTTTCAGTTCAGTTAAACCTTGCACCGAATAAATATAATCAAAATTATTGCGATCTTCTTCGACAATAAATCGACTAGTATCTAATTTTTCAACGACTACACTTGGAACAAGTTTCACTGTAGATAATAAACCCTTGATTTCTGCAAGCGCGAGAAGATGAGACATCGTTTCATTCACTTCGTTTGTTCCAATGAAAGATAAAAATTGCTCATCTGAAATATAGTCGGAAAATTGTACAACCAGATTTTGGTTCAGATTCGACACTTTCAGTTTTTTATCCGTATCCCAACTCCACAAGCTTGTAAAATTAAAATCAGAATACGGAACAAACTTCGAAGTGTGCTTTATAATTTCTTCCCTATCAGAAAGCTCAAGAGGTTTAAATTCGGGGAATTGCGGGATGCCCTTTAAAGCCAACACTAAATCTTCCCTTAAAATATCACATGTATTTCTAGTGGTCTTTCTAGGGGTTTTAACTATCATTGCGTGACGTGTATTCATCAATGGTACTTAAGAGTAAACCGTTCATCTTACACCGCAAATATATATTTGTCAAATGTTTATGACAGTTGGCATATTTATTCGCTATATGTCAGTAACAACCTATACCTTCTCGTCATAAATCCCCTCTATATTGTATAAAAAAGTCTATATAAACGGATTTTAAGAAAGAGATTACTTGTAAAAATAATTGTCAATACTTTTTAACAATATGAATTAATTACTGAAAAATAACCATTCACGCACAATGATTAACGAAAGAATACTGCCTTTTACGCTAGTATAGTGGTCGGCAGGGACAAAGCACCACAACATCCATAGTTGTGGTTACTTGATAAACCCAAAATCTCTGATCCATAATAAGCTCCTAAAATAGTGACTTCATCAGTTAAAACAAAAGGCGAAGATCCAATCTCCGCCTATTTTAGTTCAATTTTTACTTACCCGGTGTGCATGAGCAACAAGGCAACTATTGCCAGGGCTACTCCAGTCCATTTTTGCACAGACATATGGTCATGGAAGACCAATGGCCCTGCGATAAGGGCAACGGCACAGTTCGCCAAGAGAAAAAGGATGACGCAATCTACGAGCATCCCCCGCTTGAGCATCATCGTAAACATTACGAGAGCGCCTATCCAACAGACGTATCCGCCAATGAGGTGGGTCGGCTTATGGCTAACTTTAGCCCAGTGGTTCAGGAGGACGTCTCCGGTTCCCCCGACCAAACCAGATAGTAACGCCAATGTATAGAGCACAATACGTGCCTTGTCCATTTAAATCTCCTGTAAAAATTACTCTGAAAGGAACACTTGCGCAAGTATACATAACGTGGTGTAAAAGTCAAGTTTTGCGAGGCGGATTAAACTCCCAAACGCATAAACAAAAGATACCAAATGTGTTCGCGTTAACTAGCCTGTTCCCTATCAAGCCCACACCACGTTCTCACGAACGTGGTTTTTCTTACTCAGCTATTACAGATTTACCAGAATTTAAGAAAACAACGACGTCTTTCTTTGTAAACAGTGGCTTAATAAGATCCGTAAAAACCACCGCGGAAGATGGTTCGCATAGGGTAATATGTTGAAACTTTTTAAAGGTTTCCTTAACCTCCTGCTCACTCAACCGGTAAATTGGATGACCTTGCTTCTCATAAAATTCGAGCGCCTTTGCAGTCTTTTTCACTCAGAAACGGAAAAAAATATGCCGGACGATCTGCTATCCACGTAGTTTTGATGTCCATTTCTTCTTCTATTTCTCGAGCCAAGCATTCTTGCGGAGCTTCTCCCCAATCCATTCCCCCACCAGGGAAATCCCACTTATTCGTCCCTTCATCTTTGGTAAGCAATATCTTTTTATTCTCATCAAAAACGAGCGCCTTGATACTTGTTCTGTAGAATGTGTTTGGTTGAAGCACGCAGGCAATCCTCTATCTCTCAAGTACAGTTAGTTTTCCGTTTTGTGCGCCGAAGTATTTCTTTGCAAATTCAAATGTCTCTGGAGCATCAAAATCCTGGCAGCTAAATAAATCGATGTATGCCCTATTATTTACCTCGTCTAAATGAAGGGTAATGGTAGATGTTTCAATAAACTGCATAGCAGAATACCCTTCCAAATTTTCCTCTGGACTTCCAAAGCGCTCGATATGGCAAGGACCATGAGCTATCATATTTACTTCTTTTATTAATTCTTCAACAAATTGCTTTAAGATTTCAGGACTTATAAGCCTTTCATGCTCGCACTCAATCAGATCCATATGGGCAGATTTGCCCCAGTGGTCTTCAAATGTAAATGACGCATTGTTCACATTACACACAATACACTAAAAGGATTCGCAAAAACAACCGAAATACCCTATACTACACGCCTATGTCGACCATCTCCTCTGTATACAAGGCATTTAAACCAAGCATTGCAAAGCATTGGGGTCTTTTGGTTGTGTCAGTATGCTTTATGATAGGTGCAGTTCTCCTGGGTGCACAACTTCCCTTTAAGACCAGATTGCTTATCAATGAGTTCACAAGCGCATTGCCAGATGTATCGCGTATGTGGGAAATTTTCCAAGCTCTTATTTTCATATATATAGGCATAAACGTCTGTTACCGAATATTCGACATCTCAATAACTGTCTTTCAAGCAAGAGTCATGAGAGATCTCACTAAGAGAAGCTTTACGGTACTGCAACAGCAATCGATTCGTTTTTTTGAAAATTCGTTTACTGGCTCACTTATAACAAGTGCAAAACGGTTTGCAAATGCGTTTGATAATATGAGCGATGTGTTTTTCTACCAATTTATTAAAACATCCGTTTTGTTTACTGTGGTGTTCACTGTAATTGTTCAAGAAAAAAGCTTATTGGCATTTCTCCTTCTTGGCTGGCTCGCCGTATACGGTTTTCTTATTGCGTGGGGTATGCGCCTCCAACTCCCTCTTTATAACGCAAGTGCTGATATGGATTCTGAAGTAGGTGCAGTGCTTGCAGACTCAATCTCTAACCACATGACAGTGAAATCGTTTGGTCAAGAAACGAATGAAGAACTCAGGTTTTTTGGAGTTACTGAAAAAAGCTACGCTACTCGATTACATGCGTGGTTTGTAAGCAATGCATTTTTTGCAGGGCAAGGAATACTCATGGCGGTTGCAGAACTTGGACTGATTTGGTACCTCATCACAGGGTGGCAAAAAGGCACGGTAACTGCAGGAGATTTTGTGTTTTTCCAGGCATATATTCTTTGGATTATCGAGCAGATATGGAATTTGGGCCCAATGACCCAACGCTTTTTTATGTATGCATCTAATGCAAAAGAAATGGCTGATGTATATGGCTTATCTCCCGACGTGCAAGATGAACACGAAGCCAAACCATTGGAAATAGAAAAGGGCGAAGTTGTTTTTGATAACGCGTCGTTTAGCTACATAGACAAAAAGCACACTATACGTCATACAATTCACGATATAACGCTTACGATTCCTGCAGGGCAGTCTATTGGTTTTGTGGGGAGAAGCGGAGCCGGAAAGAGTACAATCGTAAAACTATTGCTCCGTTTTTATGATTTAAAAAGCGGGACTATTAGCATAGATGGGCAAGATATAGCAACAACTACCCAAGAAAGTTTACGTCAGCAAGTAGCAGTTGTGCCCCAAGATCCTCAAATGTTTCATTCAACCATTCGACACAATATTGCGTTTGCTCGCCCCGATGCATCTGAAATAGAGATTATACAAGCAGCAAAACAAGCATACGCTTGGGATTTTATTCAAGAACTCCCCAGTGGACTCAACGCGGTAGTTGGAGAACGCGGAATAAAGTTATCTGGTGGACAGCGTCAGAGGATCGCAATAGCCCGAGCAATACTTGCGGACCCTAAAATATTAGTTCTAGACGAAGCAACAAGCGCATTAGATAGCGCAACGGAAAAAATTATTCAAAAAGCGACTAAAAATCTTTTAGCAAATCGCACGTCCATAGTCATCGCTCACCGATTAAGCACTATCATGCAATTAGATAGAATTGTGGTGATTCAAAGTGGTGAGATTATTGAAGATGGCAACCATGCGCAGCTTCTTGAGAACAAGGGAGAATACGCCGACCTGTGGGCTCACCAAAGCGGCGGATACTTGAAGTAACCGTATTTGCATGAATTTGGATACTAAAGCGCTTGAAACTCGATTGTTTCGCCTATAAAATCAGTGCTTTTTTGGGATACTTCTTGGGGATGACCTGTTGTGAGATATGTCCGCTTCCCTGTTTTCTCTAACTGAGAGTCGATTTCGGGGTGCCGCCTGAGATAATCCCTTAAACTTTCAGCAACGATACTTGGTTGGTGATACAGCGCAGTACCCGCAGGTAGTGCTTGGGCTATACTATCGGCAATCAATTCATAATGCGTACATGCGAGAAGTACGGCGTCAACAGCTCCTCTATCTACCAGCCCTTGAACACACGTACTCACCTCTTGAACAACTTGCGTGTTC
This sequence comes from bacterium, assembly GCA_027624555.1. Taxonomy (GTDB): domain Bacteria; phylum Patescibacteriota; class Andersenbacteria; order UBA10190; family UBA10190; genus HO2-45-11b. The sequence goes on from JAQBWN010000007.1 coordinate 4,508, forward strand.
TTTGATCCGAGTAATTCCACTATCCCCGCAAGACCGCTGCATGCATGTTCGATAACGGTAATATTCGGATTTCTTTTTTGAATTTCATGCTGATATGCATGAGATTCTACGGTTCGGTTCGTTCCGAGTATTCCAACGTTCATTTGAAAAGTTGTAGAAGTTATTTGCTCAATCGTTGGCACCACTATGCCAAGCAGTTTATTATCAGGCCATGTAGTTGGCAGCCACTTTTGTTGTAATTCTCGCAATGACACAGCAGACGCAGTATTGCAGCCCAGAACAACGAGAACACAGCCTCGCCGAAACAACTCGCCAACCCCCTGCTTTGTATATTCCGTAATTTCTTCCGGCGTTTTATTACCGTATGGAGCACGGGCGTTGTCTCCGAGATATGCAAAAGAATATTCTGGAAATGCTTGAGTGAGTTTCCGAAATATCGTCAGCCCACCATACCCAGAATCAAATACACCGATCATTTCGATGCGTAAAATTGCTCTGCCTGTGTTTTAAGTGGTCTCCACCACGCTTCATTCGCCTTGTACCAAGTAACTGTTTCTTTCAGCCAGTCCTGGAAATGATGTTCTGGTTCCCAACCTAAGTCTTGATGAATTTTCGTCCAATCAACAGCATATCGCCTATCATGCCCAGGGCGGTCAACTACAAATTCAATCCTATCCTCCCCTACACCCATATAATCAAGAATTAATTTTGCTACTTCTAGGTTATTAATATCTTCGGACATACCACCAACTACGTATGTATCCCCTACATTGCCCTTCTGTAAAATACTATCTATCGCACGACAATGATCTTTCACGAAAAGCCAATCCCTTACATACAATCCATCTCCGTATACTTTGATACTTTCACCATCCATAATATTCGTAATCATACGAGGAATAAATTTTTCTGGGTGTTGGTATGGACCGAAATTATTCGAGCAGTTGGTAATTGTGACAGGCACTTGAAATGTATCAGAATATGCTCGTACAAGGTGATCAGAGCCCGCTTTAGACGCTGAGTAGGGGCTGCGAGGGGCATAGGGAGTCCGTTCTGTAAATTTAGCCGTATCACCTAAAGACAATGATCCGAACACTTCATCCGTAGAAACATGGTGAAAATGCTTCTTGTGCTTCCGCACAGCTTCCAGAAGTGTGAATGTGCCTTTAATATTCGTTTCTATAAATGCTTCTGGACCGAGAATAGAACGATCAACGTGAGATTCTGCTGCAAAATGCACTACTTTGTCAGACTTCTCGACGAGAGTATCTACCAGGGCTGCGTCTAAAATATTGCCATGAACAAACGTATAGTTTGGGTTGCTCTCGATATCTTTCAAGTTCTCGAGATTACCGGCATACGTTAGCGCATCAAGGTTTGTGATATAGTCTTCTGGATATTTTTCGAGCCAATACCGAATAAAATTAGAGCCAATAAACCCTGCGCCCCCTGTTACAAGTATGTTCATAGGAATAACGATACGCGAAGTTAGTCTTTTCGCGCAAATAATGGCTCTGCGGGTTTTTTAATAGGACTTGCAGAAAGTAATCCCTGAATCGATTCGGCAGTTTCTGGCAACAAAGCCTCAAGTTCATGCGAAATATTCGCAATACCAGCCAGTACGCTCTGTAACACTGTTTCTAACTCGTCGCTCTTCCCCGCCTTCGCTAATTCCCAAGGCTTTTTTTCATCAATCACACCATCCAGTCGAGCAATTTCGTGCCAAATATCTGTGAGCGCTTTATCGAAGGCAAGATGTTCAATATGAGACGAAACATCTAGGCTCTGTCCTTTTACAAACGCGATATTTGGACAATTTTTTTCTACCAACGTAAGCGTCCTAGATACCAAGTTCCCTATCCCATTTGCGAGTTCGCTGTTAAACCTTTCTTTAAGACGAACAACGGAAAAATCACCGTCATTTCCAAATGGAATTTCACGTAATAAATAATACCGAATGGCGTCCAGCGGATAATCTTTTAGTAAATCCCTCGGATCGATTGCATCGCCTAAGCTCTTTGATATTTTTTCTCCGTTGATAGTAAAGAATCCATGAGCAAATATGGTGTTCGGAAGTGGAAGCTCGGCAGACATAAGCATTGCAGGCCAAATAGCGCAGTGAAATTTAATAATATCCTTACCAATCAAATGCAAATCTGCAGGCCACATCTTTTCATAGCCTTGGCTTGGGTACCCTGTCACCGTCAAATAGTTAATCAATGCATCAAACCATACATACACTGCGTGAGAATCGTCTTGCGGAAAGCGTATCCCCCATTTGCCTGCTTGGCGAGAGATAGAAATATCTTGCATTTCATCTGTTATATACGAAAGCATTTTATTTCTAGCCGATTCTGGCCGAACAGCGTCGGGACTGTTTTTATACCAAGCAAGAAGAGCGTCGCGATACTTCGTCAGCTTAAAAAAATAGTTCTTTTCTTGAATCACTTTGGGCTCCGTTTTATGAATTGTACATTTCCCCTCACTCAAGTCTTTTTCCGCAATAAACTCTTCGCAACCTACGCAATAATAGCCCTGGTAATCACCTAAGTAGATATCGCCCCTTGCTTGCATTGCATCTACCATGGCATGCACTGCTGTTTCGTGTTCCTTGGAAGTAGTTCGAATAAACGTATCGTATGTTATCTGTATACCGTCGAAAGATTCTTTCCACACTTGCGCCATCTGGTCTACGTATTTTTGGATAGGGATACCTGCTTTTTCTGCAGCTTCTACGTTTTTCTGCGAATTTTCATCAACCCCAGTGGAAAGAAGTACTTCGCTTCCCTGATTTCTGTAATGCCGAGCCATAACGTCCGCGGCCACGGCAGTATACATGTGCCCAACGTGCGGTCTCGCATTTACGTAATAAATTGGCGTAGTAATAAAGTATTTTGCCATAATGAAAGTAACTATAGGCTATGTGCTCGTAGTGTCAAAATAAAAGCGAATAGTAGACATATCATACAGGTACAGAGGCGCGCATTTCTTTTCTCTGTATACATTGAGCGTTTGCACCCCTTTAAACGGAAAAGCATACGATAGAATGAGCGTTTTATCGTTTATGGACTGCTTTGCGAGATACTTCCCTACTTGGTCCATATGTTTTGGCATTAAAAAGAAAAAAACAAGCGTTGTATTTTTTGGAAGCGATATACGAAAAAAATTTCCATACATGATGTGTGCTGTTTTTTTACCTAGTATGCGTATTTGCGCAACAATCCACATAATCGGAGAAAGCTCATACCCTATTGCATAAGCACCTCGAACTGCAGCTTCTGCAATTATCGATCCATTTCCTGCACCCAGGTCTACAACAATGTCTTTCTGGTCCACTTCAATATCATCAAATGCTTTTTTAACAGCTTTCATTCGAGTAGGCGCCCACGGGGCGCCGATAACTCCCGCATACGCAGTAGGAATAAGGAACACTGAAAAAATCAGCGCTCCAACAATCAAATAATCCATTTATATTGCCTTGACCTTGAGCTTCCGCGTAACGGCTGTATTTGCTTTTGGGATGCGGACCGTAAGTACACCGTTTTTTATTTTTGCTTCTGCATTATCTGCATCAATTTCAACAGGAAGAATAATAGAACGAGAGAACGTTCCCCAATAACACTCCTGGTAGAAAAAATCTTCTGGATCAACGGTGTGTTGCGATCTGCGTTCCCCTCGAATAACTACCATGTCGTTGGTAATAGATACATCAAGGTCATCTGGAGAAACACCCGCTACTGTACTTTGAATGATGATATTTTCGTCATCTTGGAACACGTCTACCGTAAGCTGGCCTTCCTGTTCTGCGCCTTCCTCATCGTCTCCTTCTTCGTCAGAAAAATCATCTTCAGTTTCTGGGTCTGGCTCTTCAAGAGCTTCTGTCAACGCTTCTTCTCCGTATTCATTCCCTTCTAACGGATGGTGCACCTCAAGAGTTTCCTCTGAGTCAGTCACTTCGGGACTATGTAAAACCCTGGCACCTGTTAATCTTTCAAAAAAACTTCGTGGTTCTTGTGGCATATTACGTTTACTATATCACAACGCAGGCCAATCTTCCACCAAAAGCAACGACGAATTTTCTGCATCTTTTTTCTTTGGTATGTGATGCCATATTTCTTCTGTGATAAACGGCATACATGGATGTAGCATGATAATGCTGTTTTTTAAAATACATATAAGCAATTGTTGACGAGACTGTTTTGCATGTTCGTCTTCACTGCTTAAAATACTTTTACTTTCCTCAATGATACTATCCGCAAATCTATGCCACACATAGTGGTATAACTTTTCTGCAGCCAAGTGGAACCGATACTCCTCAAAATCCAAGGTTACTTCTTTTGTACTATCCGCAAGCTCTTGCAAGAGCTTTTTATCTGAGTCAGCAGTTATCTTAGTTTCATCTATTTCGATATTTTCCGTGTTTGTAAATACAAATCGAGAAATATTCCACAACTTATTCGCAAAGTTTTTATATGCTTTGATTTTGTTTTCCGCAAGAGATGTATCGCTTCCTGGCGGATTCCCAATAACAAGAGCCATCCTCAGTGCATCCGTTCCAAATTTGTCGATGATATCTATAGGATTAATGACATTTCCTTTACTTTTGCTCATCTTTTTGCCTTGGGCATCGTTCACTAATCCATGTAAATACACCGTATGAAAAGGAACTTGTTTTTCCAAATACAGGCTAAAAATAACCATGCGAGGCACCCATTTAAATATAAGGTCATGCCCGGTTTCCATTATGTCTGTTGGGTGAAACGTTTGGTAGTCTCTGCCCCTACTATACCCCAATGCAAGCAGTGGCCATTGCCCAGAAGAAAACCACGTATCGAACGTATCTGTATCTTTTCTTACTTCACTTTTACACTCCGGGCACGCCGTTGCTTCATCTTGCAAATCAGGGAATGCAAACTCACACACCGTACAAATTTTTGCAGGAATAGGTATTCCCCACACAATTTGCCTCGATATATTCCAATCGATACTGTGTTCCATCCAATATTTGAATATCTTTTCGTAATTATCAGGAATAAACTTTATTTTGCCTGCCTCAACTGCATCGAGGGCAGTTTTTGCCAAATTCTCCATTTTCACAAACCACTGATCCATAATCTGCGGCTCTATTGGCGTATTACACTTGTAGCAACATGGGACATTGTGCGCATATGCTTCGTCAATTTTTACGACAAGACCTTTTGCGTGCAGCTTTTCAATTATTTTTGGACGAGCATCTCGTATTTTCATACCAACAAATTCCCCCGCACATGCAAGCAACTTTCCTCGCAGGTCAATAACTTGTTCTTTTGGCAAATCATGTTTTTTTGCTATTTCGAAATCTGCTGCGTCATGCCACGGAGTAATTGTCATCACACCCGTCCCAAATTCCATATCAATAGAATCGTCTTTAATAATTGTTGCCGTTACGCTCCCACTTATCCACTCTGTCTCAAACGTGTCTCCATGTTTATACGTAGCGTATCTTGTATCATCGGGATGCATTACCACATATTTATCGCCAAATTTTGTTTCTGGACGCGCAGTGGCTATGACAAACGGGCCATACTGCAAGTAATACAGCGGGTCCTTTTTTTCTTCCGCAATCGTTTCTACGTCAGAAAGCGTTGTTTGATGCTTAGAGCACCAGTTCACAATTCTTTTTCCGCGAAATACCAGCCCGTCGTTGTACATTTTTTGGAACGTTTTTTGCACTTCCAGTACAACATCTGGGTCCAATGTAAATTTTTCACGAGACCAATCACAAGAAGCCCCAAGTCGCTTCACCTCGTTTTCCATATGCTTCTTATTCTCTATCGTAAAGTCGTATATTTCTTTGTATAAATCTTTTGAATCCATGCTAAACCTGGAACGACCTTCTTTCTCGAGTTTTTTTTCGTATACTATTTGAGTTTCAAAACCGGCATGGTCTGCTCCAGGAACCCAAAGCGCTTTAAAACCGCGCATACGTTTGTAGCGCGTCATAATATCTTCTAGCGTAATAAAAAGCGCATGGCCAGCATGCAAATGTCCGTTTGCGTTCGGTGGAGGCATAATAATGGTAAACGGTTTTTTGTGCCGTTTTGGCAAGTTGTCTGGGTTAAAAAAACCAGACTCTTCCCAGGCTGCGTATATCCTGCCCTCAGTATCGCCTGGTTCATACGGTTTTGTGAACTTTTCATGCATATATGTGTATGCATAGTATGCCCCACAACGGGTAAAAATCAATCTGGCGGAGTTAACCCCTTGGAGTTATGCTATGGAACAGATGTCATACACTATTGCTATTGAATCAACTGAAGCATTAGATCAAGTGGCTACGCCCGAAGGGTTTACTTGCAACGAAGCCCAAAAGGCGTGTATGCCAGCATTTGTATTTAGTATTGCAGGGCAATCTGGTTTCAGGCGCGCACTCGAACACCTGGTTGACTGCCGCAAAAAAGACTGTTCTTCTCTCAAGAAAAAGGTTCGAGAAAGCATGCACGAAAAAGTAAAATGGTTATTTTCTGAACATGCTCTTCTTGGCTGCATGGAGTGCCAATCGTTTCTCTACGGAGCAAAAAGTCCGCTAAAATTAAACGAAAGCAAGAATTTTTCTACAACAGCGCTACACCTATCCGTTTGTTCGCATGAAGGGTGTGCAAAACTCCGACGTTCTGTTCTTCTTACGATTCGCGATTCCGTGAGTCCGTCAGCAACGAGTAAAGACCTGTTTTAGAAAAACTTTCAATACTTACTCTGGCCACTGCATCCACTTCTTGCCAATTCTTTTTTCTGCCCGCTTCATACGCAAATAACCCCGCTTGCCCGATCATGGTAGCGTTATCGCCACATAGTGCCTGAGGCGCAACACATAATTTGACTGCATGCGCATCTGATTCTTTCTGAATCCGTGAACGCAAAGCACTATTTGCCGCTACACCGCCCGCAAGCAATACTGAGCCGTATTTCTTTTTTTTCATTGCGTTTACCAACTTCCCCGCTAAACAGTCTATAACAGCTAATTCAAAACTTGCTGCAATATCTGCCCGAACTTGTTCCGAAAGATCTTTACCAAGTTCTTGCAATTTATATAACACAGACGTTTTAAGACCGGAAAAACTAAAGTCTAAATCGTGAGAATTACTCATAGGACGCGGAAATGCAAACACCTCGCTGTTCCCTCGTTTTGCTAACTCGCTCACTTTAGGACCCCCCGGGTACGACAACTGCAACATTCTCGCCACTTTATCAAACACTTCCCCCGCAGCATCGTCTCTAGTTTGCCCGAGAATTTTATAGGTTAAATGGTTTTCTATTTCTATAAGCATGGTGTGCCCGCCAGAGACTATCAGCCCGAGCGCGGGCATCGAGCTTATAGCTTCGTTAGCTGCATTAGCTTCGTTAGCTTCTCTGCTTAGCAATGCAGAATATATATGCCCTTCTATATGATGAACGGGAACTATCGGCTTATTCCATGCAAACGCTAACGTTCTCGCGGCTTGCACGCCAACTGCGAGTGCGGGCATGAGGCCAGGGCCAACAGTTATTGCAATTGCATGCACACTATCTTTGTTCACATTCGCCTGTTGCATAGCATTTGTAATCATCGGACCAATCACTTGCAGATGTTCCCGAGCAGCAACTTCCGGCACTACCCCGCCAGTTGATTCATGGATAGATTGTGAAGCTATGAGTTCAGATAGCACGCGAATATCACCGTTTTCTTTTTGCACAACAGAAACGCCCGTCTCATCGCACGAAGACTCAATTGCAAGTAAAGTGATTTGTTTCATATTTTCCGTTATGCAGCTCCAAGGGGAATCGAACCCCTATTGCCAGAGTGAAAATCTAGCGTCCTAGCCATTAGACGATGGAGCCGTATCCTCTTTTTTAGCAGGTTTATTCAGAAATGTCCATGATTTGTAGCAATTTTCTACCCCCGTTGCAAACTTGGCGACATCTTTCTAGCCCCTCCTTCGTAAGGAGGGGGAATTCTCATAACAGAAAACCCCACTTTCGTGGGGCTTATTGCTACTTACGCTAATCGATTACATTCGATCTCGTTTGTAATGCTCTCGGCAGTAAACCGGTCGGCCTTCTGAAGGCTGGAACGGAACTTGCGTTGGCTGTCCGCATGTTGCGCAAACTGCGTCAAACATTGGACGGTCTCCACCGCTGAATCCGCCTCGTCCTGCTCCTCCTGTTTCTTGTCCTTTCATCTCGCGGAAACAATTGTTGCAGTACACTGGTCGATCGCCTGAAGGTTGAAACGGAACTTGCGTTTCGTTTCCACACTTGGAACAGGTAGCGTCAAACATTGGACGATCTGAGTTAAATGAATTCATATAAAGTCACCGCCTTTCGTTATTAGATATCGAGGCCATAACGCTTATTCTTGACGCTCGATATCTTCGATAACGAATGCTTCTTACGTCGCGCTTGATCGTCTGTTCCCTCGTGCGTTTACTATTACATAGAATGCAAAGAAATGCAAGTTACTCCCCGTTCACTTTCCTTACTTCAGGAAATTTATCTTTTGATTGATACTTGGATACAAAATTTTCTTCTCGGATGACTTTGCCCGCTTTTGTTACAATTTGTGCAACTGCAGCAGTTAACGAACCATCTGGTTTTTTCTCTGTGGTAAATGGACCGTTTATTTTTACTACTCTGCCATCTTTTTTACCCCACACTTCAAATTTTACTTTTGTACCTGCAATAGATGTTTTTAGGAGTACCGGAGTTGCCATATCGTTTTTAAATCGAAAATCTGGAGCTGGTTGGTACACCGTTGCGTCATACCCCGGAGCGCCATAATACGAAACGGGATACGAATGATTTTTTCGGTACGTTACATCTAAACCCGCCTGCATCGCCGCGCGAAATGCTGTAGTTGATACTTGGCATATTCCCCCACCATATTCCGGAGTTGTAACATTTTCTTTAATTACAAGTTCGGGCAAATATCCATTTTTTTCATCTACTTCGCCCAAATACGTGTTAAAAGCAAATTCTTCGTTTGGCATAATAACTAATCCATTGAACCGCGCAGTGCCAACTTTTATATTATGCACACGATTTTTCGGACTTCCGGCAAAATTTGTTTCTCCGGTAGTTAACAAATCAGAAAATTTCAGTTTTTCAAAATCAGCTGCAGAAAATACAGAAGGTCGATACGGCATCATGTACACTGGCACGGCGCCCCTTCCTGCAACAAGCGTATTTCTGAGCGCGAGAGACGTTTTCATTCCGTCTACCGTACTTCCCTTTGTTCCGCCCTTTATCAGCATTACTTTTCCATTTTCTCGTACAAATCTGCTTTGTTCTCCTATATTATTAACTTTTGGAGAAATATAAATATTCAAATACGAATATATTGCACCCGGACGCAATTGCAACATTACTGTGTCATCTGAAATACTACGAGTTTTATAGAGTGATTTGGAATCCTTCAAAGATAATTTCCATGTTTTTCCGCCACGTGTAAATTGAATTTGCGTAGAAGAGAGTTTTTTTGCATTCTCTGCGCTAATTTTTACTTCAGTAAGCAATGGGTCAGCTGCGTGTGTATCCGAAAAAGGGACAAAGAAAACGAGTAGTGCAAATAGCAACGCGAGATATTTATTTAGTGCAATCAACATCATATTTATTAGGGTCGTTATATGTCTTTGTAAATAAAAACCAAAACCATTTCTTCTCTGCTTGCAAAGAAGGTTGAGGAGTAGGGCTGGGTGAAAGCTCTGCACCCACCTCTCCGTATGCCACGATAGTAATATCCAGCTTTTTTCTGCCGAATTCTAATGCTTCGCGCGTAGAAGTAAACCAAATATCAAGGTAATAGCCACTATACCGCGAGTTCATTCTATCTTCAACGATATATTTTTTATCTGCAATAGAAACAATTGTACCCAAGGGGAGAAAATTTGTTGCCACAACTCCTGGCCTAACAGTAGTGCCTGCTGCTGTAATGCATGGAGTTGAGTCTGTTTGGTATGGAGATGATGCATACGCACTTGAAATAACAGTGAGTACCGTTCCCTCTTTCGGACGAATTTGAACCATTTTTCGAATTCCAATTGCTAACCAGATTTTATCTATCCAACTTGTTTGCGGAGCAGGCATGTTTGGAATCATCACTTCTAAATGCGCTGGGGCAAATGCCAATGCGTGGTTTGCATAAAAAATAATAAAAATACTTCCTAACACAGTTACAACAAAACGATTCATACTCATCATGGTACACTTGAATACATGGCAGGAGAAATAGCACATACCATATATGCAGCACGACTCCTTACACACATAGGAGACGAAGTTTCTGACCCCTCGTACTGGATTGGTGCATTGTTTCCAGATATTTACCGCATTGGAAGAACAAGCCGCTATCCTACCCACCCAAGACCCGTGAGCCTTTCAACCATTGTGGGGAAAAATGACTTTGTAACTGGAATGCGCACGCATAGCTGGATAGATGACACGAGAGAAAAATATTTTCGCGAGCACAATTCTTTTGAAAAACTTTCTTGGCATCCCCTATTGCCATTTGCATTTGAGCTATTCGAAGATGAGGTGCTCTACGATTTCTATGCTGACTGGGGCCACATCATTCGAATACTTTCAACTATTCATTCAGATGAGGAACGCATTATTCATAATCGACCACACATACAAGCATGGCACGCACTGCTAACAAACTATTTCCGAGCTGCACCCAACGATACATCGCGACGCATATTTATGGAAAAATTACAGATACCTTCACTAATTATCCAAGAGGTAAATGAAGTTGTCGCGGATTTGCGAACCAGCAATGTTGCAAAAGAAATTCTCATGGAATACATTCGAAGCATCGAGCATATCCTTATATAAAAAAGTACACATAAAAAATTCTCTCCCCTTTTTGAGGTGGAGAGAATTTTTTTGCTACTAACTATTTCTTTTTGCTCTTCTTACCTTTCTTAGAGGTGGTTTTCTTTTTTCCTTTTTTAGTAGCCTTTTTCTTTGTTGTCTTCTTCACAGACTTTTTTACAGTCTTTTTAGCAGTCTTTTTAGCAGTCTTTTTAGCTGCAACTTTTCGTTTCTTCTTAGCTGGCATAGATACCACCTCCTCTCCAAATTGCAGATATATTTTCTGAACGAAATGCACTCACAAGAAAATATTTCTTGTGATGAACTGTTTCCCCTCCATAAAACATTTCATTCATATCGCTACAAACAATTGTATCACAAGTTTTTCTTTATGTGCAGTGCAAAACCAAGCGAACTCACAATAAAAGATAAAATTCCAATAAAAATAATTGCAAATAAAATAGTTGGCAGTGATATTTCAACAAAAAACATTGCAACAACTGTTGCGCCAATTACAAAATCTATTTGATCAAACGGAATCCATAACGCACCGGGCACTATTCCAAATCTGCGTTTTAAAAAACTTTTAATACTATCACCAACAAGCGCTGCGCACCCAGTTGCCGTGCCATATGCAAGAGCAAATAAAAAAGAATGGTACGGTTTCTGTGCAATCAGAAAAAACAGTATTGCACCTACAACTCCTCCTGAAATTATTCCGGAAACTAACCCACGAATCGTTTTATTATCTCCCAATACCCTTTGTCCCCTCCAGGAAATTCCATAATCCAGGGGTTTGTTCAGGCTTTTTAGTGCGTTTAGTTTGCTCGCAAATATAGGCGCACTATTGGCTACCATAGCCGGTAAATATATATACAGCACGAAAAGTATAAACTGCCAATTGAACATAGTGAACTTAAATTAGTATAAACCGTTATTCAAAATGAGCATGTGCATTTTTTTGATCTACCTTTTTCCGTAGCACTGCGTAACGCTCAAGAAAGGGATCAGATATTAAAATATTTTTCGCTTCTTCCCGAACAAGTTTTATCATCTCATAATCTAACAGCGATGCAACTCTTAGGCTTCCAAAACCTGATTGTTCTAATCCATACAATTCTCCAGGTCCGCGAAATTGTAAATCCATTTCAGCAATCTGGAATCCGTCGTTTGTAGATGCAAACAAAGAAAGTCTTTTATTTTCTGCGCCATCTTGCACCGTTGGCACAATGTAGCAAATAGATTCATGCTCCCCCCTTCCAATTCTTCCGCGGAATTGATGGAGCTGCGCTAATCCAAATCTTTCTGCACCTTCAATCATCATCACGGTTGCATTTGGTACGTTCACACCAACTTCAACAACAGCCGTTGCGACGAGTAATTGAATTGCACCCGCAGCAAAGTTATTCATTACTCCCTCCTTTTCGCCAGACTCCATCTTGCCATGCAACATTCCAACCGCAATGCCTGGAAATACTTTTTGTATTTCTTGAAACGCTTTGTGCGCAGATTTTACTGCAAGTTTTTCCGAGTCTTCAATAATGGGAGTAATAATGTACGCTTGTCTACCTTCATGTAACTGCGCGAGCATGTGAATAATTGCATCATCGCGATTTTCAGAACGAACAATGCGAGTAACGATTGGTTTTCTTCCGGGAGGCAATTCATCGAGCAGAGAATTTTCTAAGTCCCCGTACACGGTTAAACTGAGCGTCCGAGGTATTGGAGTTGCGGTCATGGAAAGAAGATGAGGCACCACACCCTCCTCAATAGACAATAACGCTTTTCTTTGGGCGACTCCAAACCGATGCTGCTCATCTATAATGGCTAGCCCTACATCTTTGGCAAGTACATAGCCTTGCAAGAGTGCATGAGTCCCAATCACACAGATAGCTTCTTTGTTTTGCAGTCGTACATATATATCTGCCTTTTCTTTTTGCTTCATTACACCTACTAACAAAAATACTTTTTTTGGACCCAGACTTGCTTGAAAAGACAACGCCTGTTGCCGTGCCAAAATCTCCGTAGGAGCTAAATATAAAACCTTTTTGTTATTTTCTAATGCAATTTTTGCAGCGATAAGAGCAACTGCGCTTTTACCAGAACCTACGTCGCCCTGTAACAACCGGTTCATTGGATGTGGCTGCGCCATATCATCCGCAATTTCGTTAATAGATCTTTTTTGGGCATTGGTAAGAGTAAATGGTAACGATGCAATGTGTTGTTCAATTTCTTCTTGTGTTGCAGGTAGGGCATATGCATTCGCCTGCCGCACTCGCTGCTTGCGAACAATTGCTGATAATTGTAGAAAAAACAATTCGTCAAACTGAAGCCGTTTTTTTGCGCGTGCAAGCGACTCTTGCGAAGATGGAAAATGTGCCTCTTTTATTGCCTCCCGTATTCCCATCAAATCGTTTCGCTCTATAATGTCTTTTGGCAAATATTCTGGGATAAGGAGTATTGCAGGTAATAGACTCTTTACTTGGTAGCGTATAAATCGTGAAGAAACGCCAGCACTCTCACTATATATAGGGGTAATAGCAGCAGTATGAATACGCTCAGAGGAAGATGAAGCAAACTCAAGTGCAGGAGAGCGCATTGAAAAATGTGGTTTTTTGCCCTGCGTTACTGCTTTTTTAAGAAAGCGAGGCTCCTCTACCATCCCAGCAACATATACTTTTGTCCCGACAGGTAGTTTATGTTGTAAAAACTGCAAATTAAACCATACGATGTGTAAAATCCCCGTACCATCATCAATATCTACATATATACGCAGCAATCTACGCTTTCCGTAAAACCCCCTGTTCTCTTTTATAGAAACAACTGTGCCAAGCGCAGTCATCTGCTTCCCTACTTCGAGTTTCTCGATAGACGTTACCGTTGAAAAATCTTCATATTTGCGGGGAAAATGAAATAAAATATCCCGGACATACTGTATCCCAAGCCTACTGAGCGCCCTTGCGCGCGCAGGCCCCACTCCCTGAAGATCCGTAATATGTGAAGAAAGTGTAATTGCCATATACAAATATCGTACATGAAAAAGCGAAAAGGAACCTTTGGGGGTTCCTTAGATATTTGATTACATAGTTATTCCGTCGTTTTGTGGACAGAAATGAACCAATGTTTTGATAACAAATATTTTCTACAAAAGAACAGAAAGAACTAGCTACTACTAGTATACGCTTTTTATAGATTTACGCAATTATCAATGCGAACAGAAATAAATGAACACTATTTGTACTCTCTAAATACGTAGTGTACTCGGCAGGAATCGAACCTGCGACCCAAGGGTTAGAAACCCTTTGCTCTATCCGCTGAGCTACGAGTACTCAATAAAACTGTCTCCTCGTTTGTTTTTACCATATAATATGCTACATTGCGAGGGGTACCCGTTCGACAAGCTCAGGGTAAATATGGCGGCTATAGCTTAATGGCAAAGCTCCGGGTTGTGGTCCCGGTGACGAGGGTTCGATCCCCTCTAGTCGCCCAGTGTATAAATAATGGCATTACCAAGCCACCCTTTGCTGGGTAATGGTTTTTTAAAATGGTGCTATACTCAATGCATGAGTGACGCAACACAACTACTAAGCAAGGCCGCAAAGTTTCTGACCGATAACAGATTGGCTGTCCTGTCTACAGTTCATGAAAGCTGTGCTCCTCAATCAGCCTTTATTTACTATGTGGTTGATAAAGACTATAGCATCTGTTTTGCGACACCAAGAGAAAGTAGGAAAATCAAAAACATCCTTAAAAACAACCGAGTAGCATTAGTCGTCGCTCAAGAAATAGAGCCGTATGAGCTTCAAGTAGAGGGGGTAGCGGAAATAATTACAGATTTTAAAACGAAGTCTACTATTTGGAATAAATATAGCTACGTAGCCAATAAAAATCCGGCATCATTAAATTTTCCACCGCTAATGCAACTGGAGACCAATGAGGGGCTTGAAGTTATGAAAATAAAGATTCAATGGTTTAGATATTCAGAATTTAGCGGACATGAGCCATACATAACAGAAGGCGCCTTAGAAGATTTGAAGAAACTAGATTGATATAAGAATAGCTATTTTGAAGGATCTAGCTGGTATCATTATTTAGCCACTCAAAAACAGTTCTAACATCCCCTATAACAGTTACCCCTATGAAAAAGAAGACAACACACGAACTTGTGGAGGAACGCCCTTCTGCAGAAACACTGCGTACCCTGCCTCGAACACCGCTTATCGTCGTTGCAGACAATATTCGAAGCCTTGATAATGTAGGGCTGTTATTTCGTCTATGTGAACTTGCGCGTATAGAACTGTTTGTACTGGCTGGGTACACCGGATATCCAAAATTAGAGAGGGATACTCGCCCCCTAAACGTCATTACGAGGCATGATAATAGGATTAGAAAAACGGCTGTGTATGCACTCGAACACCAACCCTGGACATACACAGAAGACGCAAACACTTTTATTATCCAGAAGAAAAAAGAGGGTTACCAGGTACTGGCACTTGAGCAAACAACAACCAGCATTCCCTACTTTGAAGCCGCCTACACTCTGCCAACTATTCTTATAGTTGGACATGAACGGCTTGGAGTTCGAGAAGAATTACTGGCACTTGCCGACGAACTTATTGAAATACCTATACTTGGCATAGGCAATTCTCATAACGTCGCCATGGCAACGGGTATCATTATTTCACATATCCTCGAAAAAACTGGACAATATACGAAAAATACTGGAAAATCATAACACGCACTCGTAGCTCAGCGGATAGAGCATCTGGCTTCGGACCAGAGGGCCGTAGGTTCGATTCCTACCGAGTGCACTTCGATAAACTCAGTGTAAACACATGCAGCCAACAAAACTCCTTTATTTGGAAGATTTTACTCAACTTGAGTCAACAGCTCAGATTTTGGATATTTCAGAAGAAAATGGAAAAACGGTTGTTATATTAGACCAAACAATTTTTTATCCACAGGGTGGCGGGCAGCCATTTGATATGGGAATTATTACAGGGAAATCAGGAATTTTTATGGCAGAAGAAGTTCGTTTTGTAGAAGGCACAGTAAAACATATTGGGAACTTTTCACGCGGTTCGTTTACTAGCCAAGAAACAGTTCATTGCTCTGTTGAGTCGCGAATAAGAACTATAAATAGCCGTATTCATTCTGCCGGGCATGTGATAGATATGGCAATTCATGCACTGAAGTTGAATTGGATACCAGGCAAAGGCTATCACTTCCCCGATGGGCCATATGTTGAATATTCGGGAAAAGTTGATGCTCAAAATAAAGAAACTCTGCAAAAAGACATAGAACGAATTGCTAACGAATTCGTTCAAGAAAATAGGGAGACAACGCTTGTATTTAATGGCCCTACCAGAGTTGTGATGTACGGTGACTTCGGAATCCCCTGCGGAGGAACACATGTGAGCAATTTGTCAGAGATTGGCAAAATTACGGTACGAAAAATTAAAATAAAAAGCGATGTAATCCGCGTTAGTTACGCTGTAGAGGGAGTTTGATTTGAAACTCTAGTCCTGAGGACTCGCTTCGTTGTTTCCAGCTGAGCTTTCCGTTAAATTCATGAATTAATAGGCGCGAAAGCGTTAAACCAACCCCAATCCCGTCTTGATCATACTGGCTTGCGTACTGCCCCCGGACAAATGGATCAAATATTGCATGAATGTCCTCTTGTTTTACCCCTATACCCCTGTCTTGCACAATAATTCGAACGAATTTTTTACCACGAATAATGGCAACATTCACGAGTCCTGGCTTTAATGTATACATAATGCCGTTTTCTAGGATATGCGTAAGTGCGATAAGAAAAAGACTTTTATCGAGCTTTACCGGCGCATCTTCGCAAAGTGCTTTGCGAATAATCTCAACATTCCTGGCAGAGGCTTGGACTTGTACGCGACTGATTGCCTCTTCAACAAGAGCACATACATTATAAACCTTGGTTTCCTGAGCAACTGTGCCACCTTGGGCTCGTAACATTAAGAATATATCTCTCACATTTTCCAGTAAAACGCGGGTTTTTGTATTCATGCGCTTTAATTTGAGTCGTACTTCTGCCGGCAAAGCGTCGGATTGCCTCACTAAGTACTCAATATCTTCTTCTAATGATGCAATAGGCTGTTCTAGCTGAGATGCCACTCGAGATAACCGGCGGTGTTCTCTTCTGTCATCGCCCCGCGCCCTTCCTTCTGCAAATACGATAAAAAGCAAACCGCCCGTAATACAAATACCCACAAATAACGGGAGTATGGGAGTAAAAGTTCCGTGAAGTAGCGCAATAACTAAAAAATAAATATCGATAGCCAGCAACACAGAAGCTCCCCCGTATAAAAAGGAATGTAATATAGTGTGTGGTGACGAAGTTTTCATACAATGATATTGTCTTTTATTATTTTACCATATATTTATAGCCTTCGACTTCGCTCAGGCTAAATAAAATCCGGGAGGGCTTCTGCGAGTTGCTCACGATACTGCAATGCTTCGGCGATATGCTTTGGTTCAATACTGGCCGATTCATTAATATCTGCAATTGTAAGGGCGACTTTGAGAATACGGTGTATTCCGCGAGAAGACAGGCGGAACTTTTCTTGTGCACGTACAAGCAGCGCCCTGCTCTCGTCTTTGAGCGCAGCAAATTCTAATAATTCCTTTGGTTTTAGCTCTGCATTTGTTTTTCCTTGCCTCGCCCATTGTTTTTGACGGCTCGTAAAAACAATTTGAGCATATTCCTTTGAAGAACTTCCTGAACGCTCCGTAGATAACAGTTCTTCTGCGGGCACATCTCCCACTAAAACGTGCAAATCAAATCTATCGAGCATGGGTCCGGATATTCTTCGCTGATATCGAATAATATCTGCAGCCGAACAAGTACAGGATTTGCGCTTACTTCCTATAAACCCGCACGGACATGGGTTCATAGCCCCCACAATCATTGCTCTCGCCGGAAACCGCACGGTGTGCGCTGCGCGCGACACGGTAACCATGCCATCCTCTATAGGTGCGCGAAGTTGCTCTAATACGGTTCTTGGAAACTCCGGGAGTTCGTCAAGAAACAAAACCCCGTGATGAGCCAACGTTATTTCCCCTGGCTTAGGGATAGTTCCTCCACCTACAAGAGCCGCGCTGGATGCCCCATGATGCGGGCTGCGAAATGGACGAGTATGCTTCAGCCCTTCATCTGCTGCCAAAAGCCCCGCGATAGAATAGATTGAAGTCACCACTAGAGCCTCTTCTCTTGTTAGTGAAGGCAATATTCCATTCATTGCCCGTGCAAGCAATGTTTTACCCGTGCCCGGTGGACCAACCAGAAGACCGTTATGCCCGCCCGCAGCGCAAATAACGAGCGCTCGCTTTGCGTGCTCTTGACCACGAATTTCATTCATATCTATTTCAGGAGCAGTAAAACTACTTTCGAATTTTTGTTCTGCATAGGTACCAGGAAGAGAAGAAATAGCTTTATGCTCAGAAAATAGCGTGATAAGTTGCGTAAGGCTCTCTACCGGGTATATTTCTATTTTATCAGCAAGGGGCGCTGCTTCTTTTGTGTTACCCGCAGGCAAGTATAAATGCTTTATTCCGTTTCGAACAGCAGAAAGTACGATTGGTAATACTCCTTTCACAGGACGAATACTGCCATCTAGCGCTAACTCCCCAATAAACCAAGATGAGTTCAATATTTCTTCGTCTATATGAATTTGTCCGCTGGCGCACAAAAAACCAATTGTAATAGGAAGGTCATATAAAGAACCTTCTTTTTTCAAACTCGCGGGGGCGAGCGAAACTATCGTTTTTCTTCGCGGAGGAGTAAACCCAGAATTTGTAAGCGCGGCTGTCATACGCTCTCTTGATTCTTGGATAGCTTTGTCCGTTAACCCAACGAGCGTAAAGCTTGGTAACCCTTGGAGGACATCAACTTCTACGTCGACAGGAAGTGCATCAATACCATATACAGCTGCGGATCTAATATGTGCGGGCATTATCGCCTAGTGTACACCCATATTGCCCAAATTGTACTAAGGACTATGCCAATGTCTGCTACGTTAAACATTAAAGACCCTATAACAAACGGATCTCGCACATACCCTAGTCGCAACAGGTCTATATAATTGCTCATGCCAAATAAAATAATAAAAAAAAGAGGAACAATAAGGTATATGTCCCCTTTTTTTCTTAAAATACAGCCAACTAGAAGTATGAATGCCAGAACTGGCGGTATCAGCTCCATCTGCTACGAAATAACAGTGGTAGCTGCGGGGTTAGCTCGGAGACGCCCTTCTGGTATAAGAATTCCGTCTTCAGTGATCCCGTATGTTTGTTTCTTTATTTTTTCTAACGCTAAGTCAATTTCTGTTATTCTCTCTGTTACTGCTGTGTTTGTAGCCTTGAGTGCCGCATAATCTGCCACTTCCGTTGCATTCTCTTCTTCGCTTCTCCCATAATCGGGAAAACCCGAACTTTCAACTGCCTCACCTAATAACGTTCTCTTCTCTTCTAAAAGGCGTTCTTTCATTTCATTAATAAAGTCTTGTGTGTGCATAGTTATATAAAAATTAGTGGAGCCGACAGTCCGGCATAAAAAATAAATTCTTGCCTCTGTCGGCTTCCGAGCTCGCGTTCACAGCCGTGTGAGGCAGATTGCTACTGATACCCTACTATATCATCATTATCAGCAATAACCTGCCCCACATAGCATTTTGTCAAACGAGAGCTATGTGCATCGTCCTTTTGTCTGCTCAAAAGAATGGTCCCCTACCATAATTGCGGTTCCTGATACATGTACTCGCATAAATGCGAAGTGCATAGGCGTACCTATCACCGCGATAATGTTCAAAAGAGCTAACCTTGTTTGATTTTTTTATGTTTGATATGTGTGGCCCAGGCAGATGGGCTCGTCCTTATAGTGGGGGTGTACTATCCTTGTAAGGAAGCACGGGTAGAGAACATACTTCAGGCATCTTCGCTAACCGCGCTCCCCTTACTCTAAGGATCTTGATGTATTTAGTTGTAAATGTGCTTCTCTTTTATGTGGTTCTGAATGCTGTACGCGAGAGCATCTCATCAGAACCATTTATTTGTTTTGCTTGTTTGTTTTGTTTGCGCCCCGTTTATGAGCGATGTTTCAATTGTAGCAGATATTTTGCCCTCGGTAAAGAGTGTAAAGGCACTTTTTTGAACATATTTCGTATACATCTGTTTTGTAAGTCTTTTTTCACCAAAATATCAATGTATCGCAAGAACTTAATCAAAACCCACTATGTCATGCCGGGCTTGACCCGGCATCCACGGATGACAACTTATTTTTTTGTTTTTAAGTCTGCCCAAACGTCTAGCACGTCATCAACCAAAGAATATTCAACTTTATCAAACTGCGAGCCAAGACCAATTGCGTTCAATACCCCACCTTGAATAACCCCGCTTTCCAAACCCTTGGAATCTGCAAGAAGCGACACAAGTTGATTCCCTATATAATCCTCGTTTGATACTACGAGAACTTCATCCTTCCCGCATAAGAATAAACCCTCGTCATACTCCTCACTTTGCAAACAGTTAGTGCCAGTGCTCTTCGTAAGAGAAAAATGAGCATTAGACTTACCTGGTATAAACTCATATCCAATTGATTTATCCGGAAGTGCAAAAGCTTTTTTTTGAGGATGCCTTATGCCCTGCTCCTCGTCCATCCACGACCGTACGAGAGTTGCTGTTGTATCATCTTTTGCTAACACACCCACAGCAACTGAACTTTCCTTAATAGAGAGAATAACTGCCTCATTATTAGATAGTAATCCTTGTAATATTCGGGGATGAGTTTTCGTAAAATGCATAAGTTCAGAGAGCCTACTCTCAACGGCGACAAGAAATCCACTTGGGATTGCCGGGAATATATTTCTGCGCAACGTAATGAATGTTATTTCAGGTTGCATACCGTTTAGTTGCAAGCGCTTTGCATAACTTCCTACAAATTCTGAGGAATTCATATGAACAACAGCATGCAATGAGCCCCTATTTTCCTCTATGTAAAGAGCACTTAAACCATTATTTTTATTACCATTCTCTTGCAGCACAAATTGCACGTGCGCAGGCAAGCCACCTTTAAATACTGAGACAAGCGTTTTACCCATGGCCACAAAAGGATTATTACTATTTACCTCTCCTCCCTTCTCTGCAAGTAATATCCAACCTATGCGACGCACAGTATAAGACTGCGCTCTCAACTCCTGCCCTAACGAAAACTGGTGGATGATTTTTGGAATACCTGCAATGTATTCTGCTTGACCGTCTTTCCTATACATAAAACGATTGAAGTTTTCCACCCCATCAGGAAGCATGTTTGCATAATCTTCATGGATTTTCTTTATACCTAAGCTGGATTCCACGAAACTATTCTTGTATCCAACACTGTATTGTCCTGAGTTTTCCGGCAGTAATGCGCGAAGAAACCAAAGTGAGTACGAAAAACTTACAAAAACTGCGCACAACAAAATCCCTGTACACGCTGTACTTAGCGACCAAAATGACACTTTCTTCATAATAGCCGCTAGAATCGCTACTTAGTTGAAAGTACGACCTGTATTTCGGTTCCCGTACTTGTTCTTCCCGAGGAAGCAATAACAGGGATTTGGCTCAGAGTATTTGCAACAGGCAATATGCTCATCATTGCTGGATCGGTAAGCGACCCCACGACAAACAATCTGTCTTTGATAATTTCAGCAGCTTTTTCGCTTAAGCTTTTCCATGGTTCATCCACAGAAAACCCTTTGTTGGTAGCAAGCGATGTATCCAGCAGTGTATTCATGCCTTCAAGTGAGGATGATATAAGTAAAAAATTATCACCGACAGCATAATCTATTGTTTGTGTTTGCCCTATCAGATTTATGTACCTCAGAGGGATTTTTTCATATTCCCCATCATTAAATGCAACCTGAATTCCAAGCATTTTCCCTATAATAAGAGGTATTAGCGCTGGCAAGGATTGCTCAATAATCGGTTCACCTGTTTTTATTTTTTGTTTCAAGGAGCTTGGGATCGCAATAATAAGGCCCGTGTCAGGTACACCATCAGAACCCTTTCGCTCAAATATGGCATATGGCGTTGTAAATAGTGCAATAAATTGCCTCACCGCAGGCTGTGCAAGCACCGTAGTGTCGAATTGTGGAGAATCCTCCGCCAATAGGCTACTATCCTCCGCAAAGTTGAACCCGACTCTACCAAACGTGATATCGCTTGGTATCAACGTCATTAATTCAGCAGTACCCTCTACAACACCCTCTCCTGGCGGTTCCCCTGCAATGAGTGCAGACGCGCGAATTGTATTATCGTTTGTAGGTCCCGTAACATGAAATACCAGTGCGTCCATATGAGAAAGACCCAAAGCCACTGCGACAGGTGAATTGAATTGCTGAGAAACAAATTTTGCATTCAAAGCATATCGAATCATGTAACTCGCGCTATCAGTAGAAGCAAGAAGAGAACTGTTTTCATCAATGCTACCCTCAGCAATCGCGACTGTATACTCATCTACCTTATCTGCATGTACAACATACCAATTTCCATTTTCTAGTACCTGTTCTTCGCTATACTGAGCTACGTACTCTTTTGCTCCTTCAGTCTTTTCTATAAGCAAATATGGGCTCTTACCGCCAGGTATAAGCAAATAATACACCCCAGAAATATCTGGAATTTGCAGGAGGCTCGTTGGGTCACCGCTCGTAGCGCTACCCTCAGACGTATTGCCCGCTTCGCTCCACATCTGCCGTATACTATTTCTATCTTCTTCTGAATTAATTTTATAGTGGATGAGCGCAAGTGCCTCCCTTGGAATTAATTGAAAAAAAGACACTTGTTTATTTGTACTGTCTTTGAATACTTGTATGCCATCCCATTTCATATACCCGTAGAATGCACCGCCAGCGATAACGCAAAAAAGAACAAGATATCCAACGCCAATTGCAATATTCCTATTTTTTTTAGGTGGCGTTGTTATTGTTTCACTATGAGCTATCGGTTTTTTTGTAGGCAAGGTAAATACCGGCGCCTGAGGCTTTGTATTTTCTTGCTTCGTAGTAGGAGAAGGTTCCACTTTTGAACTAAAGTCCACACCAGCAATATCATCTTTCATTGTTCGAATCAATAACTGATTTTCCATCGCTTGTTATTATAACAAACAACTACGAATCAGAACAATTTAACGAGTAGCTTTATGTGAAAGACTTATGCGACCATTTGCATCAATTTCAGTAACCACTACAGAAATGATATCCCCTACTTTCACAACATCTTCTATTTTATTTACTCGTTCATCCCTAAACTGCGAAATATGTACGAGTCCGTCTATGTTTGGAAGTAATGAAACGAATGCTCCAAAATCAAGTATCTTTACAACTTTGCCTTCAAATCGTTCCCCAACTTTAACCTCACGAGACATGCTCAGTACCCACTGCTTAGCTTTTTCCATAGCTTCGGCATCGTTTGAAGTAATAGCAACAAGTCCGTCATCATCGATAGAAATATCTACGCCAGTCTCAGCAATAATTTCATTTATATTTTTACCCTTAGGACCAATGAGTGCTCCTATCTTTTCCACAGAAATCCTCATAATGTGAATCCTTGGTGCATATTTTGATAATTCAGGCCTTGGGGCTGCCAAAACTTCTTCCATTTTCCCTAAAATATGGAGACGGGCTGTTTTTGCTTGGAGGAGTGCTTCTGAAAGTACCTCCCTCGTTAAACCAGTTACCTTAATATCCATTTGTAGTGCCGTAATACCATCCCTAGTACCTGCCACTTTGAAGTCCATATCACCCTTTTCATCCTCCATGCCTGCAATATCTGTAAGAACTCGGTATGTACCCGTACCATCTGACATCAAGCCCATTGCAATTCCCGCAACGGCTTTTTTAATGGGTACCCCCGCATCCATAAGTGCCAAAGAAGACCCGCAAACTGATGCCATAGATGAAGACCCGTGACTTTCCAGTACCTCAGAGACAAGCATCATCGTATATGGCCACGTTTCTTTATCAGGTAACACGGCAAGCAATGCGCGTTCTGCTAATGCTCCGTGCCCTATTTCGCGCCTTCCAGGACCCCTATTTGGTCGAATTTCTCCAACAGAAAACGCAGGGAAGTTGTAGTAATGGATATATCGCTTCTTCTCTTCTTTTTGCATGGTGTCCATAATCAGCTCATCGTCTGGACCTCCAAGTGTGAGAACGGTTAATACTTGAGTATCGCCCCGCTGAAACAACCCAGTGCCATGCGTACGAGGCAAAATTCCTGCTTGTACCGATATAGAGCGAATTTCATCCAGTGCCCTACCATCGCTTCGGCTTGATTCCTCAAGCACTCGCAGGCGCGCAACCTTGCCGTGCAATTCGTGAATTATATTACGGACTTTCTTTTCGGGAATTTCAACTTTTTCTTCATCAGACATACTGCCCAGTACGTGAGCTACAGCGTCTTTTTCTGCCTGACCTATGTCGCCCTTATTTTTTGATACTTGTAGTTTGTCTCTTAACAAAGAGCCGACAAGCTTTTCAACTTTTTCAGTGTGAGAATCATTATGTTGAGCAAATATAGCTTCTCGTTTTGTTTTACCAACCTTGGTTTGTAACTCTTCCAAGAGCCCGACAACGCGTGCAATGCTTTTTTGCCCTGCATCAATCGCATCAAGCATGGCGTGTTCAGTAACTTCAAATGCACCGGACTCTATCATCGCAACATCGGTTGCAGTGCCGGCAAGGAGCAAATCGAGCTTGCTTTCGGCACGTTCTGTTACGGTAGGATTTACTATATACGCATCGTTCACTAATCCCACTCGCGCGGCGCCAAGCTTCCCCTCCCATGGAATATCGCTAATCATCAACGCTCCGCATGCAGCAATCATCGCTAATACGTCAGAATCATTTTCACCATCGTACGAAAGCACTGTCAGAACAAGCTGAACATCGTTAATCATTCCGTGAGGAAACAACGGGCGGACTGAGCGATCAATGAGCCGTGCGGTTAAAATTGCATCGTCATTTGGTCTGCCTTCTCGCTTCATGAATCGGCTTCCTTTTATTTTTCCTGCCGCATAAAACTTCTCTTCATATTCTACTAGCAATGGAAGATAATCTGCGTCTGGCGACATCGGCTTGCCCATAGTGGCAGTACCCAAAACGATAGTTTCGCCGCATTGGACCACAATTGCGCCTCCTGCCTGCTTTGCCAATTCACCTGTACTTATACGCACTTCTTTGCCTCCGATATCTCCCACTACTTCAGTTTTGTTTATTTGTGACATATATAAGCTCTTACGTTACGAAATAATCTTTACCTTCCGACGAGGAGGCTTTTTCACATCCTGTAGTAAAAACTGTTTAGGATTGCTTGATAAATCAAAAAAACTATCAGCGCTCTCTATTAAATTCTTTGAGGTACTTTCTCGAAAGCCTATCACCTCTACCCGAAGACCCTTTTCTTTTGCAAATTCTACCATAGGAACAAAGTCCCCATCACCGCACACAAGCACAGCAACATCGATTTTTGGCTCTAATCGGAGAATATCTGTTGCAATTCCTACGTCCCAATCACCTTTTTTTTGCCCTCCGATAAACGTTTGTAATGGCTTGGTCTTTACTTCAAAGCCTTGGCCGGAAAGGGCTTCGTGAAACTCACCTTCATGAGCTTCTTCTGTTGTAATTCCATATGCAATAGCTCGAACAAGCTGTCGGCCAGATACGGACTGCCCTAATACATTTTTAAAATTTACTTTTCTGCTATATAAAGCCCTCGCAGAATAGTACATGTTCTGTATATCTACAAAAACCCCAACGCGTTGCTGGGGGAACTGTCCGGGCGTGTTCACACTTGCTTTAACCCTAATTTTTTCGTGAGAGCTTTAAAACGCTTTTCGTCCTGCCGCTTTAGATAGGTAAGGAGCCGTTTACGCTTACTTACCATACCAAGAAGCCCTCTCCTGCTGTGGTGGTCTTTCTTGTTTTCCTTCAAGTGATTTGCAAGTTCTTCAATCTTTTCGCAAAATATTGCAATTTGAACCTCCGGTGAACCAGTGTCATCGGTGTGGATTTTATACTTCTTGATAATAGATTGTTTCCTTTCTTCAACCTTGCTCATATTGATATATCGTACATATATCTATAAAAAAGTAAAGAAGATATACTTCGTATATGGAAAATACGCTTACAACGTTGAAGGCAGATTTCCTGGAAAACCTTGAAATAGGCCAGGGAAGGTCGGGTAATACCGCCCGGAATTATGACTATTACATAAGCTGTTTTTTCAAACATCAGAATATTGGGAGAGTACAAGACATAACACTAACCTCTATTCGACTGTTTCGGCGCTGGCTTCATGACGAGGCTGGTGAAAAGAGTCGTGGAGTGACCCTAGCTACGCAAAATTACCACCTCATAGCTATTCGACAATTCCTCAAATATCTGACAAAGCGGGACATAACGTGCTTATCGCCCGATAAAATAGAATTGGCAAAGCTTCCAGAACGAGATATCGACGTGCTGTATCCCGAGGAAGTTGCACAGCTCCTCTCTTCGTTTGCGAAGAAGACTCCTGAAGATTTGCGAGATATTGCGCTTGTATCTATCCTCTTTTCTACAGGAGTACGCATTTCTGAAGCTGCACGTTTGAACCGTGATGATATTCGCATAGAGGCGAAAGAACTTACCGTACGAGGAAAAGGCAATAAAATACGTGTCGTGTTCTTATCGGAAGATGCCCATGTTGCCATTGCGTCGTATGTACAGACAAGGAACGATGTAGACCCAGCACTCTTCATAAGGCACAAAAAGGGTATTGGCGAACAAGATGATTTACGGCTTACAACCAGAACGATGCAACGTATTATTAAAAAAAGGGCTGTACAGGCCGGTATTACCAAAGATATAACCCCTCATACGCTTCGACATTCATTTGCTACCGACCTGCTTAGCAACGGTGCAGATATTCGACACGTGCAGCAGCTATTAGGACACTCTTCCATCACAACCACCCAAATATATACGCATATTACGGATTCTCATTTGCGAGATATCCATGAAAAATTCCACTTTACTACAAAACGTCCGTAGAACAGGGTAGCTTTGCAGTCCGCTCGAGCCCTACCATAACCGTAGCAACGCGAGTCCATGTAAACATTCTTTCAGACTCTCCCGTAATAAACCCGTACCTCGCACATATTTTATCAATAAGCCACATCTCTACCATTCCCTGCAATACAGACTGCTCGTATAACCCCACCAATAGCTCTTGCTGCCACATAAAGCGAAACGATTGAACAATACGAGCAGTAAGGGCGTCAACAGACACTTCTTCTCCACTTTGAATTTGAGATAGCATTTCCCACACCATCGGTAAATATTGTTGGAATAGAACAAGGTGAGAGCCCCATTCATGGAAATACCCTTCCCAATCCAAATGGTACATATCTACATGCCATAACAAATAGTATTGGGACGGTAATGAGAGCGCCGTAAATTCACGATATCGAGATTCCACAACGCGTACCTTCCCCTTGTGGGGGCGCACAAGCTGCAATTCTTCTAATAACGCGCATACTCTGCGCACGTGCAGAGGATCTTGCCCAAACAAAGGTAGCTCCCGAGCTATTCTCGCCTCTTCAGAAGTCTGCAAAAAATGCGACTTCGTATCTTCGTGTATATCTGCGGAGCTTTCCCGTAATTCTTGTATAAGTGTATGAACTTCTACCAATACAGGCGAAAACGCCACTTCTTTACTTGTGAGAGGTATATTCAACTGTTTTGGAGCCTTCGCATGCGTTAACGACCATGTTTGAAAAATATGCTTCCTCCATTTGTGCAACAATACTTCGCTTTCAATAGAGATACCTTTCAAGATATGCCGTAATGCCGTTTCCGGATCTGGCGAGTGTTTTACAATATCTAACATGCGAGACTCTACCGTTGTATCCGTATACCCGCTCAGCTCAAGCAATGCTCGCACGTTTGGTTGGTGTTCCATATCTTTAATACATACACGCATTCCCCCACTTTCACAATATTTATATAAAAAAACCACTGTGTTGCATCATGCAACCCAGTGGTGTTGAACTCTAAAAGAACTTCCTTGTATCCCCATCTTCACTACCTGTATCG
>JAQBWN010000008.1 GCA_027624555.1 bacterium
TTCTTGTCTCACCATTGCTCCGTATCCCAAGCAAAGTCCAAATACTACATATATCCATGTTTTATGTTGTGAATATGCTTTGAAAAAAAATAGCAAACATGCCAGAAGAAGTGCTGTGTACAGGCTGTAGGGTTCGGGACGCAGTGATGTCCAGTAGTAATCTTTTTGAAATGCAAGAATTGCGCTTGCGGTTATTGCTGTAGGCCATGAAAGGTTAAGTGTGCGAGCGATACCAGCAATAAGAAAAACACCACTTATGCTAGCAATAATCTGCGTATACCGCATGACGTCTTGATCATCAAAAGAACCTGATGCATAAAATGGAGTCAGAAGAAGAGGATATCCCGGAAGGCGTTTTGTATTTTCGAACGGATTTTTCCATGCGCTCAAGGTTTGGCTAATAGAGAGGTAATTATATGCATCCCCACCGCTTACCCCGCCAAAATGAGGAACGGTTGCTGCGCGTATCCAAAAAGTACCGAGCACTATAATGCCGAGACCAGTAAGCCACCATTTCTTTTGGTGAGGTACGAATACGGGGAGTGCAAGTAGAAGAGATGCAATCAGTGCAAGAAACACTACCCCCCATGCATCACCTTTATTTTGAACCATAGTTACAACCGCTCTCCACACCGGCATTCGTTCTATTAGTGCAAGCGAGATATCATTATTTTTTGGATCAATCCGGAGCCCAATGGGGTTTGCGCCAGTTGCACTTTGAGCAGTAAAGAGTATTCGAATATCGCGATTTTTTGCAATTGGCATATCTGGAAATCGTGTATATGCAAATTGGTCATCACGTATGGCACTTGCAGAAATTTCAGCAGACACGAGCAACTCACCTGATGAGTTGTCGGTAACTTCTACTGCTACGGGTGTTAGTTGGTTCGATCTTCTCAAGTCAACGAGTATGGACCCTATGCCGGTTACTGTATGTTGGGTCGAAATATATTGTTGTATCATTCTTTTCCCTGAAAGGGGTCGATGTGCGCTGTACGTATCCACTCCATATGAGAGAACTCGACGTTGTTGGATAGGAACTTGGAGCAGGGCAAGGAGAAGTACAGCAGCAGTGCACCCAAGCAAGATCTTTTTATTCATTTCTCGAGTATACCAGTTTTTGGTACTGTTTGAAGTATGTGCGGGATAGCTGGAATATGGGACACAAGCGGAGCGCCTCTGCAACAAGAGGCTATTGGCCGTATGCAAAACACATTGAATCATCGAGGTCCTGACGATTCTGGAATATATGCTATTTCTAGTATTTCTCTTGCCCATACCCGACTTTCTATTATTGATGTAACTCGCGCTGGTTCTCAGCCGTTTATATCTTCTGATTCCAGATACGTACTTGTGTTTAATGGGGAAATATATAATTACAATGAACTTCGAGAACAGCACTTCTCGACAGAAAAATTTCGTTCAAATTCTGACACGGAAGTATTGCTCATGATGTTGATTCGTTTTGGAGTGGATGCCCTGCAGTACTTGCGAGGGATGTTTGCCTTTGCTTTTTTTGATACACAAGAACATAAGATGATCTTGGCATGCGATGCATTTGGTAAAAAACCACTGTTTTATGCATGGAATGCTCGTATATTTCTTTTTGCATCTGAACCAAAAGCGCTTTTTGCATCAGGGCAAATCGAATCGAAATTAGATACTCATGCCGTGGCTCCCTATTTGCTTCATGAGTATTGCCCTTCTCCTGCATCTGGATTTCTAAATATTTTTACGCTTGGTGCAGGGCAATACATGGAAATTTCCCCTCTGTCGCAAAAGATTGCTCGCTGGTGGACACCGAAGGTTTTACCAAAAAGCAATTTAACTTATTCTGCTGCGCTTAGGACATTTGATGATTTGCTTGGGCGAGCAGTTGAGCGGAGAATGGTTGCAGATGTCCCGGTTGGCTTATTTTTGAGTGGCGGGCTCGATTCCAGCACCATAGCTTGGTATATGCGCAACATAAAAAAAGATGGAGAAATTCATTCTTGTTCTGTTGCGTTTGAGGATGCGAGTTTTAATGAAGAGTACGTGGCTTCAAAAGTTGCATCTGACTTACGCCTTACGCACCACAGCATAACTTTTACAAAAGATCTTTTTGTAAGCTCCCTTAAAGAACTTGTTCCTATACTCGATATTCCTTTTGCAGACGCTTCGTTACTCCCAACTTTTGCAGTAAGCAAGCTCGCGAGGCAACATATGAAAGTTGTACTTGATGGCGATGGAAGTGACGAGTTGCTCGGAGGGTATGGGACTTTTTCTGCGTATGAAATTGCAGAGCGTATGAAATGGATTCCTGCACAGTTTTGGCGAGGCGTTTCATCTATTGCGGACACGGTACTTCCAGTTTCTCATTCCTATTTTTCAACTGACTTTAAAATAAAATCATTCTTAAAAGGTTTGGCATACCAGCGAGAGCGTAGTTTGCAGGTTTGGCTAGGCGCATTTACGGAGCGAGAGATAAATTTATTATTCGTAAAAAAATC
Source organism: bacterium (assembly GCA_027624555.1). Classification (GTDB taxonomy): domain Bacteria; phylum Patescibacteriota; class Andersenbacteria; order UBA10190; family UBA10190; genus HO2-45-11b. The sequence continues at coordinate 2,490 of JAQBWN010000008.1, forward strand.
AGAAACACTGGTACGTTCTGTATTTGATGCAGTGGATTCTACGGTGCCAAACAATATTCATGAGACGTTTGATAGAGCCTCGCTTTACCACATTCAGACATATTTGCATCGCGATATTCTCGTAAAGCTAGATCGTGCAACAATGGCTGTAGGATTAGAGGCGAGAACGCCATTTTTAGATACGGATTTGGCAGAATTTGTACTACGTCTGCCAAGCTCGTATAAGCGCAATAAACGAATTTTGCGAGAATTGATGCAAGGGCGACTTCCAGATATTGTTCTATCTCGAAAAAAGCAGGGATTTGGAATTCCTATTTCTCGTTGGTTTGCTGAGGATCTTCTCTCTTTTGTACAAGAGGTACTATCGGAAAAAAATATACAGCATACTGGTATATTTCGTTATGAATATATTAAAGAGTTGATTGACGAACATAAAAACAAGCGTTTCGATAATCGCAAAAAGCTGTGGACACTTATCGTTTTTCAATTATGGTATGAGCGATGGATTGTAAGGGGGGTATAATATACTTATAATATGCGCAGAATTATTATTATTTTTATTCTCTTCATTATTGCCAACACGGTGTATCTTCACCGCGTGCCGGGTTTGCTTGGAGATGAGGGTTCGGAGGGTGAGAATGTATATCAGCTACTCCACAGCGAAAATCTTCCTGTTGTGGGTGAGCGGTCGTATATCGGACCAATTATCGACTATGTTCGCGTACCGTATGTAGCATTGTTTGGCTATACTCCGCTTGCACTTCGGATGCTTATGCTGAGTGCATCTATGGCTACTTTTTTTCTTGCACACTCAGTGCTCAGAAAATTATTTGGTGAAGATGTTGGATTGATCGCATTTGTTATATTTCTCTTTTCTCCTATCTATTTACTCCAGCAACGCATCGGATGGGCAATAACGTTGAATATTTTTTTCTTTTGGATGTTACTCTACGCTTTTTTAAGCACATGGAAGCACAAATGGCTACTTGCGGGGCTTATAGGTGGTATTGGACTTTCTAATGATATTATTTTTCTCCCAACGCTTGTTGCCGTGTTTGTTTGTTCTACTGCAGTGTATATTTTTTCAGGAAATATACGAGAAAAAGTCCGGGTTCTCTTGTTGAGTAGTTGGCTTATTTTAGTAGGCTTCACTGCTGGATTTGGCACTCAATTCGCTGTTATTTCTTTATTGAAAGATGACCAAGGGAGTCGCCGGGAGACCGTTGCAGGATTTACTACGCGTCTTAACGATTTTGCGCCGTCCTTATCTCTTTATATTTCTGGCTCCTCGTATGTTGCCAGATATATAGGAACCGAATTTTCGCCGTTTGCAATAAGGGCGATATCTTTGGTGCTTGGTATTTTTGCGCTTGTAGGACTATTTCACAAAAAACGAATATACATACTAGCATTTTTTGCTGGGTTAGCTATTCATAGCTATTTGTTGCTGTATATGGTCGACCGATTCAACCTGAGGTATTTTGCGCTACTTTCTATGATAGTCTGGTTGCTTGCGGGGGTAGGGCTAAGTGTGCTATTTGGACGCATATTGCCTTATAAAGCCTTGCAAGCAACTCCAATTGCTCTTGCCTTAGCATTAATGATATGGACAGCACACACAACGCTTATTCCATTTTTACATACTGGAGGAAGTTTGAAAGAATTTTCTTTAGGAAATAGAAACGATAAATCTTCTGCCTTTGTAGATATTCGTCCACTGTTAGATTGTGTGCGAGGTAAGGGGGTTGTGTACGGCGCTACGCAAGATATTTTTGACCGATTACTCTACATAAGCCGTGGCGAAGAACAAATTCAAATAGTTGATGGCGAGCATAAATCGCAGGCCGAGTTTACGATACGGTACAAAAAATCGGAGAACGCATTTGTGCCGGACGGAGCATCTGTGTGCCCAGAAATCTCCTTTTTTAGTGTGATTAAAAAGTAGCCACAGGGGAGAGGGGATACGCTATTTCTCTAATTTATATATCCAGATATATTCAATGCCGTTCAAGCTGATTATTTTTTCCGGTTTCTTTGTGGTAAAGTGCTGCAACACGTCGGTTTCCCAGGAATCTTCGCTTCTGCCATACATAGCGCGATACAGGATAGCATAGTCGTTTGATGCGGAGTCCCATTGATGCAGGGGAACCGTTTTTCCTATAAAGAGACTTTCAAATTGACTGGCATAATACGTAGCAACTTGTATTTCTTTAGCATCTGGTTTTGCGTTGATATATTGAGCAGCAATGTCCAACCCTTCTCCCCAACCAAGTTGTCGGTCTCCAAGAAACTGTCCTGTAAGCGGGTTTACGTAAGCCAATTCATACGGATGCAATTTAACAATATGTATTGCTTGAAAAAGAAACGCGCATATCAGCAGTAATATAGCCCAAGTGTGTCGTTTTTTCAGTACGCGACTTGCGACATATGCAGTACAAGTATCAAACATAAGAAAAGCAGGAAGAATATATCTATCGCCCTTCTTTGCGCCGATTGTCATCATAAGAATAAAAGCGACCGCAAACAACATAAGAATAGCTACATCTTGTTTGTGCTTGAGAATGCTCGGTTTTATTATAGTAGCAACAAGTGCAGAAATTTGAATGAGTGTTGTCAGAAAAACAAGTGTGCCAAGATAATAAAATAAGCCATATTGATGGAGCGACGTATAGTCATCTGATGATAAAAACCCTGCTAAGTCTTGGAATATTCCTATGGGGCGAATAAGAAATGATGGTAATACGATGACTGAAGTTACTACAAAAGATATTATCCAAATGAAACATGATTGTATTGATGTTTTACTGTTTTTTGTAAGAAAAAAAATTATAATTATGCTGAACGGAACAATGATACTCCCAGGCAACTTCGATAGAAACGCAAGCGCACCCGCGCTCCCTGCATATAGTAGATATCGGTTTTCCTGTGTTTTATTCCAAACTAATAGCGCAAGTAGAGAAATAAGAAGAAATATTGCCAATAACGAATCCATTGCATAGACTCTCGTGTGTGCAATAAGAAATGGATTTAACGCAAGAATAAAAGCGCCTAATATGCCTGTTTTCTTTCCCCAAAGTAGACCCATAAGGTACGCGGCAAATAGTAATAAGACGCACTGAGCAAGAATAAGCGGTAATTTTTTTTCTGCCCAAGTTTTCTGCCAAATAGCAGGGGAGGCAAACCATTGCGTAGTAATGCCTGGGTGGGGTTGTTGCAGGAGATTACGGAAATCTGCTCTTGCCAGTTTTATGGTAAATCCTGCAACATTCGCCTGCCAACGAGGTTCATCCGCAGTAATGAATCTATTTAAGTCAGTTACTCGTGGCAGTAAAATAGTTGCGAGTAGTGCGAATGCTAGTAGTATGGAATATATATGAATATGTCGCATATATTTGATACTAGTGCAAAGAAGGAATATTTGGTACTTGCTTTTTGTGCCCTTCTTTTATTGATGCTTCTTATCCCATCGTTACTCTTTGCCCGTCGGGAATATAGAGACGGCATACAGCGGGAAAATATTGCTCGTTTAAAACGGCAGTTAGAGGATATTAATAACGATAAAGGATATTACCCAGTTACTCTTTCTGCCTTGCCGTATGAATACCATGTTACGAAAACGGAAGGTGAGAAAGCGCTTGCATGGTACGTGCGAGGGGTTCTTGAAAATTCTCATGAATCTGCGTCTGGGTTTGACGCCGAAGAAGGGCATAATTTTTATTATCGTTATATGAATGATGGCAAAAAAACATATTATGAAATATGTGGAGGAACCCCAAATTGTGATATAACAAAGAAACTATGAAGAAACTGTTTACGTATAAAATTGATGTTGGAATAGCAATTCTATTACTTTTTGTGTCCCTTTTGCCACGAATTATTGGACTTGGTACCTTTTTAACAGCTGACGAAAAAACGTGGATAGGCCGGTCTCATGAATTTATTCGTGCATTTAAAGATGTGCGGTTGAATGACATGCTTCAAACTACGCACCCAGGGGTGACAACGCTTTGGGCAGTTGGAACGGTGATGACTGCTAAGATGTGGGCGTCAGATGTATTATTCACAAACGATACCCTTTTTCATTTTATCAAATCTTCTCAATTTGCTGTTGGCTTGGGGAATGCTCTTGCAATTCCGATTATATATCTCTTCTTGTTTTGGGCGTTTCGAAGGCGGGATGTTGCGTTTTTCGCTGGAATTCTCCTGTCGTTGAATCCGCACCTTATCGGCTATTCCAGGGTTATTCACGTCGATGCTCTGCTGGGCAGCTTTTTAACGCTTGCCGTTCTTGCGAGTATTCTATATGCTCGTTCATTTGAAAAGAAATGGTTAATAACGAGCGCAGTGTTTTCTGCGTTAGCGTTGCTCACGAAGTTCCCTGCGGTGTTTATATTTCCGTTTATTGTTTGTGCATTGGGCATCTTGCATGGCAAGCAAGTACTCAGATCGATTTTTTTTATTCATAGGTTTCGGGACGCCCTGTTGTGGGTACTTATAGTCCTACTCCTGATTTTTATTATTTGGCCTGCTCTGTTATGGGTTCCTAACCCCGTGGGGAATGTATTGCAAGTAAAGCGTGATATTTCTGTTGCCGCATCTACGCCACACAATATGTCGGAAGAATATAGTCTGAGTATATATCACTATCCCGCTGCCCTTCTTTCCCGCTCTAACCCTATTTCACTGATTGGAGCTATTTTGGGGTTTTTTGCGCTGGGGGTTTCTTTTGTGAAGAAAAAGCCTCCGCAAGAGATGTTTTTGATCGCGTTATACCTTGTTGGTTTTGTCGTCATGATGACATTGGGTGCTAAAAAGGGTGATCGGTATATTCTTCCCGTATTTTTTGCGTTAGATATATTGGCAGCGTATGGGATTATGTGGTTCACATCACTACTAACCTCACCCCGCCTCTCCTTCGTAAGGAGAGGAGTCGCTCTTCTTTCTGCAATCTACCTTCTTATCGTTGTCATCTCTTATCACCCATACACAATTGCATACAGTAATCCATTGTTTCCGGATAACCTCAGTCAAGAGCTCGGTTGGGGAGAAGGGTTGGACCAAGTTGCCAATTGGCTCAATGCGAATTATCCAAACGCTATTGTAGCATCCTGGTATCCAGGAGAGCTCGGTCCATTTACCAGTGCACGAGTACTGCACATAAATGCGCACGAACAAAATCAGGTACAATTTATTGTGTTATACAAGAATATGTTTGGAAGAGAGCCGTCACATTACGCCAACGATTTTATTGATGAGTATTATAAAAAACGAGAACCAGTATTTGTTGCGCATGTTGCGGGAAAAGAATTTGCGTGGGTATATGAAAAGCCCAGTTATCCGAAAACGATCGGCGACCTAGACGCCGAAACAATTGTCGTTCAAGAGGCGGTTGCGGATTATGAAAATCTTGCGGGTATACGTATGTTTACGGCAACGAGACTTGGCGAAGCAAATACGGGAACATTGGTTGTGTCGTTTGCCCGAAGCTTAAAAGGTGCACCATTTTATACTGAAGAACTTCAAATCTCCGAGCTGGAAGATGCAACCTGGAATAGTATTTCCTTTCCAGAGAGTATCGCAATAGAAAAGGGCGAGCATGTGTTTGTTAGCATTCGTGCGATAGGCTCTCAGGCTCCGTATGCAACTTTACGATATGTGCCAGAGGCAGTGCGCGATACTCCAATATATATATCCCGAACGGGCGACATCGCTGATGCAACCGAAAAACCCGGTTCATTAAGTATTCAATTGCAATATATCGGGATAGACGGAAAGATTACCAGCGAACTCGAGACCAAGCTGCTACAATAGTTTCTAACGGACAGTGATAATGGCCTCTGAGGATACTATAGGCTCAGGGAGAGTATCTACGTATTTTACATTAGCTGGTACGTCTTTGAAAAAAAGTAACAATAAGCTTCGATTAATAGTCCCGCGTATTTCATCAGGTATGTTTATAAAGAATACTTTATTGATTTCTGAGTTATTTTCATGATGATGTTGATAATTTGAGACGGCATTTTTTGCATCTAAGGACAGTGTGGAGTAAGGACCAAGCGTGTGCGGTAGTCTTACTACCCAAAATCCATACATAAATAATACGATGACGATTATGAAGGATATGCCATGCTGTATGCGTAGCCTTGGCGGAATTAGTTGCCAAATGATTGTTGTTACTACGAGCGCACTACCCCAGAGAGGCAGTGTGAGCCAGCGATCGTTACGCTCATTGACCATGAGTAGGTTTGGAAGTAAGAGGCTTACCCACCACATAGCACCAAAGAGAAGTGTGAGACGCAACGTTCTTTTTTTCCAAAATATGATGAGACTTGCTATAAAAAGCAATATTAATATCAATCCGGGATAAAATGGACCTAGAAGGCGAGTACTAGACATGAACGAATGCAAGTAAGAATGCTGCGGCCATAAAAAAGACTCTGCCGTCCAGTGGGTGTATGCAATTATGTTCTGTGTTATCGCCGTAGCGTTAATTGCAATATCATAGGAATGGTCTTGATGCTGAAACTCGGGCAATGTCGGATCGCCTAAGGCGATAGTTCTGATGATGATATATATACTGCTGATAATAATAAGAGGCGCCTGTATCTTCGCCTGTTGCATAAACCACATTTTCCATGAACCGACAGGCAGTAGTATACGGTTGTAGAGTTCCGATAAAAGAATAATGCCAGGCAATAGGATTGAAAAATCTTTCGAAAAAAGAGCCAAAATAAAGAGGATCCACACGTATCGTATTGATTTTCTAGAGAGTCCTGCTCGGTGCCGTAGGTATAGGATGAGTGCTGCGATAAAGAATAATGAAGATAAAACATCCTGGATTGAGCTGAGCCAATACACCGCAGCAGCTTTTGAAGAATGCGATATCCAGAAACCAGTGACCATTGCAGCGAATAGCGGCGGTCCAAAAAAACGCGAAAGTACATACATGTACAGGGAAAGTATAGCAAATACGACGAGATGGATAGCATGGTGTACGGGCGCAAAAAGCCCGAACATTTGATGCGTCAACCATGGGAATAGCGAATATGTGATCGGGCGATAAAATCCAATTGCGTAGTCTTGCGTGCCCCCTTCTGGGGTATACGGATGGTTTGTAAAGACTAATTCTGCCCAGGATTGCATATTTTTTGCGCGCAATAGAATTGGAATATCGTCCTGTAGAAAATAGAGCGATAAGGCTGGCTGAAATAGTATAAAGACGCTGAGCAGCACGAGGACACTGACAATACCCACTTCTTTTTTAGAAACTTGATTTTCAATCTTTACCGTGGGTATGTTCCGGACATGTCTGGAGAAAAATAACAGCACTGCTCCGACGATAGCCATTAGAATCCCAATATAGATAGCTTTATTCTGTGCGGCAGTCATCCACCGGACGATTCTCGTAAGAATATTTGGCCGCTCGTAGAGGGTAAACCCTAGCGCGCCCGCTTTGATACTACTATTGATAAATAAATCACCACCGGAATATTTTGTGTCATCAAACTCATGAGCGATTGGGAGCGGAAGTTCTTTTGTCAGCGATGGAGCTTGAATAGAGAACGCATAGGTAACATCTGTAGTCTTCGTTATTAGGGGAATGGGCACATACAATACATCGCCCTCATGGCGCATAAGTTCCTTGAGCGGAAGTTCGATTCGATGGACCTGTGCTTTGTCTTGCCCCGTTGCTACCCGTACAATGATAGGCGTATCTTCGGGTGGGAGCGGAGCGTCCTTGGCCAATGAAAACGCGATACCGCTTATGGTATTCGCAACGGGGTGCACGTATTGAGTTACAACGCGGGTGCTATAGACGTCAATAACGGTATCCCCTGGGCTATGTATCTCACTTATAAGCTCCAATGGCCTTTGCGCGAGCCCATATGCTAGGGCCGCAACAGTTAAGGCGCATAATACGACAAAAATGACAGCTGTATATTTATGCCGTTTTACGTCTTCTAAGAGGTTGATAGGCATAGCCAATTATCATAAATAGAAATCCGATACTTGTGAGTATTTTTGATTTCTCTATTGCTGAAGATATATATCTAAACGATACTACATGGTTTCCGCTCGGTATTTGCGCTGCCTTGAATATTGAATTTGCTTGCAACTGCAGTGCAGGCTCATCGTCTATAAACGTCTGCCACTGGTCATTTGAAGAATCTGTAAGTACGAGAAAGGCATCTTGATTTGATTCCGTTTCTATGTCCACTCGCGTGCTCGTATAAGATATAATACGTGCGGATGCATCGAGGGGTTCGTCGGATATCTGCGTTGTAGCCGGCGGTCTCGGACCAGAAATGTACACGAGCGAGCGGGGGTCGTACGATTTATCTCGGAGGCGAAAGCGGATGTCATCGGCAGCTGCGATAAATTCTCCTTTTGGTACAATGTATGCTTTCGGGTAGGCTTCGGGATTTGCGTATAATCGGATGTGAGATTCTCCTGTGTCCGCTTCTTGAATAAGAGCGTATCCGGCATCGATCATTGGATCGTTTGTTTGTCCATATTCCAGTAGTTGTGAAAAGTGGGTAATGCCAACCATGTTTACGAGTGTTTTGTTTCTCGTAAGCGCGTGTACGCCATCACCGTCGAATGCCTCAGAATCGTTCGCAAAGAAGGAGTCGACGAATTGTCTATACGGCTTAAGCGAAAGTGCGCCGATCCACCGCGCGCTTGATGATCCTGCCAAGGCCTGAATATGGCGTACCATGAGGGCGCTCTCAATATCCGCTGTGCGGGGAAATTCCGGAGCGTATTCAATACTTAACGGTTTTTTCGAACGTGCGAGCTGATCAGATGAAGGAGTTTTTACTCGCACGAAATAGACATTCTGAGCGTTGCTCTTGCTTGGGCTAGCAAAAAGTTTCATATTCGTTGTTTCATTGCTTGTAAATGAAACCATTAAATTTTCTCGTTCGCTGCCAGGAATTTCAGGAAAGCAAATGTTCTGATCCGTTTCCTTAAACGCATCTTCAGATGAAATTATTTGTTTGTGCCAAACAGTGCCAGTAAACCCTGATTGGATCATGACAGTCATTTCCGTTTTTTTCGCGGAGTCTGCCTGAATCGGTATCACCAAGCAATGAAGATTATTTTTCGAAATGTCGAGCGGTTGAAAAACAGTAAAAAAGGGAGATATGAAGTCCGAGAGTGTCCTTTGCGCACCTGGATTTCCTGTAACAGGCAGGTGCTTCGCTGCATACAGACGCGCTGGCAGTCCAGTTTTCTCATGATATGTTTTTAGTGTCTGTAAAAATGGCGAGGGGGTATACGCTTCATGCGCAGGTACCCTTGGATTATAATTCCATCCGTAGGCGAGGAGCGTGATAGCCGTGAGAGCAGGTAATGTCCATACTTGTATGGGTCGAAAGCGCACAGATGAAAATCTTGCAAACAATACGATACCCGGTGCGAGAATACCAAGCGAGATAAGCCAGAACGTATACGTGCGTATGTTGAACAGCGTATGAAAACGCACTATTGCTTCTGGAACTTCCTGAGCGTACATCCAAAAAGGGATAACAAGCATAATCGCAGCAATTATGTATCCGTATGCAAACGTTAATACTCGTTGAGATAAACGAATGTTTTTGCGCGAAAGTGTGTCGTGCAGTCCGATGCTTGCGAGTAATACAATTCCAACGTCAAAGAAAAAAACAAACCTTCCCACAACTCCTATAGTTGTAATATAGTGTTTTTGTACTAAGTATGCGTATAAGCCAGAATATTTTCCGAGCGCCAACAAAATCCCTATGGCAACCAGTATGATACCCGCAATTCTTTCCGCTTTGTGCGAACGCCAGTATGGCAGGGCAAACCCGGCCAGCAGTATTGGAATAACCCCAACATATGCCGCAAGCTCTTGAAACCCTTTTGGACCGGAGTAAGCAGCATGGTCACCAAAAAAATACGGAAATAGCAGTGTGATCGTTGCATAGGGCGGATAGCTAAACTCAAAGCGTTCTTCCATAGGCAGTCCTCCTGCTCGCTCCGTTTGTGGAATAAATTCTTGGAGTGGTAATAGCGCGAAGGATGATAGTAAAAACGCGATCACGCCCGCATAGAGTGTCCATGCAAGCGCTTTAAAACTAAATTGTTGTACATACATGGCTAACCCGATAACAAATGCAATAATGTACACGTATAAAATGACTTGCGGTTGGCCGCTAACGGCGATAGCGGAGGCTACTATGGCAAGGCTCGTTGCGCGGGCAATTGTCTGTTTTTTTATAAGCGCATCAATTGTAAGTAAAAGTAACGGCAACAACATTGTGCTTGTGTAGAAGTTCACATGGTTTAAATGCCCAATATGAAATCCGCAATACGCAAAGACAACTGCTCCTAGCGCGGCAGCTGCCTGGTGGATGTTGCGCCGTAGCAGAAAAGCAAACATACCCAAACTTCCAATTAGAAAATATGCAACAACCGATATTTGAAGAAGCGTAAGCGGTGGAATATATAGCGCTCTCATGATGAGATGCAATGGCGTGAAAAATCCGAGCTGCCCCCATGCGAGTAGTGGTTGCCCAAATCCGAATTCATTTGCCCATGCAGGAAGTTGCCAGTTGTGCTGAAACTGGGCATACAGTGTTTCTATCGGGTAATAAATAATTTTTAAGTCATCTAAAAAATACGCATATTGACCCGATATAATTGGTGAAAAAAATATAAGCCAGGTAAGTACTATCAGGCTGATTGCAACTCCATATTGTTTTAATACGGTTCGGATCATTAGACAAAGATGTTGTCGTGCCATTGCTTGTACCACGCGACGAATTGTTTCGTTCCATCCTCAATACTCGTTATTGGGCTATACGCAAAGTCTTTTTTGGCTTCTGTAATATCTGCAAGCGTTGCAGGAATATCCCCGGCGGGGAGAGGAACTTCTGCTACTATTGCTTTTTTACCTATAGCGTTTTCAAGAGCAGATATCATGCGGGGAAGCGGGACTCCGTCAGACTCTCCTATGTTGTAAACGTGATAACCGTTTGCATTATCTAGCGCTCCAATAACTCCTTGCACAATGTCATCTATATACGTAAAATCCCGCATGGTATTTTTTCCACGCATCTTAATTGTTTCTCCCGCTAAAATAGCTTTGGTGAACGAAAATATAGCCATTTCTGGTCTTCCCCATGGGCCATACACGGTAAAAAAACGTAGACATGTAGTCGGTATGTTATATAAATGATTCCAAGTAGCGCACATTAGCTCTGTTGCGCCCTTTGTAGCAGCATACGGTGATATAGGGTGCATAATATTCATGTCTTCTCGAAATGGCATGTCAGTGATGCCTCCATACACAGAAGAGCTGGATGCAGCAACAATTCGTTTCACCCCATGTTTGCGAGCTGCTTCTAATACAGAAACAGTGCCAGTGACATTCACGTCGGAATACACACGAGGTCGCTCAATGCTCGGTTGTACAGAAGCCCATGCAGCTAGATGTATAACAGAGTCTATGTTATGTTCTTGTATGGTTTTTTCTAACAGCACTTGATCAAGAATATCTCCGCGCACTACGACAGGCAGTTTCGGGGAGTCGCTAAACATATTTGCGACGCGAGCTTCTTTTAAGCGAGGGTCATATCGGTCGTTAAAATCGTCAATAAGAACAACAGAATCGCCCCGAGAAAGTAGAGCGTGCGCAACATGTGATCCGATAAATCCAGCTCCGCCTGTAATTAAAACATTCATGTTTGTTATATTAAAACAAGTGCTTCGCAATTCCTAATATCCCTTGCTTCCAAGGCACTCGGTGAGATACGCCACTAGCGCTTTTAAAAGAACTAAGATTTTTTATATACCACTCGTAGTTCCTGATTAATGCCTGTTTATTAGAATATTTAGGAGTATATCCGAGTATATTCTCAGCTTTTTCTATAGACACAAAAGAATCAACAGAAGCCGTTTCGTAGACCCATTTGTAGAGGGGAGATATTTTTAGAAACTCTAAAAGCCTCAGTGTCCAAATCATAGGGGCAGCGGGGAAGCCGATAATCTTTTTCCCATGCCCAGCGGTATCTAGTACTGCTTGGTAGTCTTCCTTCATCGTAGTGTATTCTTTTGCGCCAATATTAAATGTATTATTTGCAACGTGTTCGTCTTTCGTTATGCATGCATAAATTGCATCGCATAAATCTTCTACGTCGAGCAATTGGTATTTATTATTGCCCATGCCAATCATCGGGAAATTATGACCTGTAAGAGCCCAGTCATAAAATAGCGCAAATACCCCGAGGCGTTCTGGCCCTACAAATGATTTTGGCCGGATAACGGGAACACACCTTCCTCGTGCTCGGAATTTTTCGCATTCTTGTTCTGCGAGAATTTTAGCTTCGCCATATGCACCCACTCCCACAAGCTGGTCATGTTCATATAGCGGATGATGATCTGGAATTCCGTAGACGGCAGTGGACGAAATATGAACAACCCGTTTTACCCCATGCTCAAATGCAGAAGCTAAGACATTTCGAGTGCCGTCAACATCGGTTGTGTATATGTCTGCTTCGGAATACAGCGGCAATGCTGCGGCACAATGGACAACAAAGTCTACGCCTTTCATTGCTACGTCTAAGTCTTGCTTATTTCGGATATCTTTAGTAACTACGGTTATCTTGTCTTTTTCCGGATAATCAAAATCTGCAAAGTCGTAAGATATAACCTCGTGGCCTCGCGCAAGCAAGTAACGCACTAGGTTAATGCCCAAAAAGCCTGCTCCGCCGGTAATTAGAATTCTGCTCATTGGATATAATGGTACTATAAGATTATGAAGAGTGCTATGCCACTAGACATGAGACACGTCGTGTTCCTTTTGGGTATATTATCCCTCTTTTTCATTCCCCATTGGCTTAGTGGAGAAGTGTATGGAACGTTTGATTTAAGTAGTATTACTATTCCCCTTGAAGATATATTTGCAAGGTATCAGCATCGAGGGACTGTGCCCGTATGGGTACCAGAAATACAGGCAGGATATCCGCTCATCGCAAATGCGATACAGAGTTTTTTCTATGTGCCCCACGTACTATTGCGTCAGGTTTTTTCGGGGTTTTGGGTAGCAAACCTATCGCTCCTCCTTCATATATTTCTTGCTGGTGTTGGGATGATGATTTTTTTGCGATCTCTTGGGTTTCGTCAGTCGACAGTTTTAATGGGCTCTTTACTATTTGCGGGTGGAGGATATTTTATCGGGCGGATTACGCTCCCTCATCTTTTCTTCCCTGCGGCATGGATTCCGCTCATCCTATGGGCTCAAATACGGGCGATTGAACGACCCGCCATAGAGAAGAGCCTGTTATTTGCAGTTCTTGTATCTGCGCAAATATTTTCTGGTCACATACAAATGTTTGTATACACAATTATTATTATGTTTATTGTTGGAATATCATATCTAATAAAGAATGCGTCGTTTACAATTCTTCGTTCTCACTGGCATTTTTTTCTTGCCCCTTTTGTTGTAATTGTTCTTACTGCGGTGAATATAGTACCCACAATAGAGCTGTTGCCACAATCAAAACGTACAGGCGCCTTAATTGGCCCTGAATTATTAGATATCAGCTACCCGCCCTCTCAATTGTTAGCATTTGTATTCCCGCGAATATATGGCTTTCAAGACACATACAAAGGGGCAAAAAATGAGCCAGAGCTTATGGAATATGTTGGTTGGATTGGATTACTTGCGGGCATTATTGGCATATGTTCTGGTAGGACGTGGCGACATCCGGTGGGAATATCTGGGCTCACTCTGGTTCTCATTGGCTTTCTACTTGCGGGAGGAGATTATTCCCCGTTCTTCCACTTCATTGTTAGAACCTTTTCTTTTTGGGCACAATTTGCTAATCCTGGCCGAGCTTTAGTGCTCGTTCACGTCGGATGGGTGATACTTGCAGCATTTGGTCTTGATAGGTTGCGTCTTGGCAGATGGCAATCTAGTCTGGCGGTTATTTTTATTGCTGGTGAATTATTATTTTGGGGCTATGGGGTTAACAAGGTTACTGCAATATCCGCATGGCAAAGAGAGTCAGAAGTATTGCGCCATGTTCCTGCTCGAACGGATGCTCCAAGAATTTTTTCAGATGCAACACTCAATCCTCGCACCGTGACTGATTTTAGTCCAACTGTGGGCCCTGCATTAACCAAGGGTGTTGTGTTTGAACAGAAGATTGTTCCGCAACAAGACAATTGGAAAGGTGGTACGGTGGGCCTTACTTGGAATACAAAAACAGCCCGAGCTGATGGGGTTAGTCTGCAAATAGTCGATGATACGGGTGCGATAGTTCGAGAAATAAAAATTCCTGGTTCTGACATTAAGAATGGAGAAAGCATTTCTTTCGCATTCCCGCCTATACAACACTCGAAAGGCAATACATTTTTTGTCCGTATTGCAAGTTCTCATCCTAGTAGTGAAGCGCCTCATATTATCATGTTTACAAACTTCGGGGGGTTTGACTATAACCCAACGGGAGATCTTTCTCTTTGCACACTACCTACGTGTACAGCTATTACTTCACCAGACTGGAACGCTAACGCAGATCTAGATCTTCAGCTTTTCTATGTTCAGCCAGCTCTTGTAACGGGTCGAGAGCTACTTTCTCCAATTCTTGGTGAGGGTGCAGGGCTAAAAATGGTGCGCGGTCATCTCACATTGCAAATTGGCCGTATGTATCGCTATATGCGCGCATTCGGTGAACGAGGAGATTTTGTCGACTCACGATTAATTTCACATCGAAACTTTTTGAATCGGTTGAGTGCAGGCACGCTTATTGCATCGTATCCGGAACATCGATCAATAGAAGGCTTAGAGGCAGTAACTTCAACAAGCACGTTTCCTGTTGAAAATGGATATGCTAAAGTTTATACAAATGACGAGGGTATAGCACGCATGCGACTCTACCATGCAGTGCGCCATTCTGGTAGTGAAGAAGAAACGCTACAGTTGCTTTCGTCAGATAGTCTTTCTGAGCAAGAGGTTGTTGTTGAAAAATTACCAAGCAATATATCTTTTGAAGCCGATGAAACCTCCTCGATTCGTGTAATTCGAGACGATTATAAGGATGTTACGGTTGCTGTTCGTACTACTCGTCCTCAAATATTTGTATTGCGCGACGCGATGTATTCTGGATGGCATGCATTTCTTAACGAGCAAGAAGTACCTATTTATGCTGCCGATAGCGTGTTTCGAGGCGTAGTTATTCCAGAAGGGGAACATACTATTTCATTTCAATACATTCCAAATGTATATTATTACAGTGCGTTAGTTAGCGCGCTTGCTTGGATTGTGGTAGCAAGCTTTTTATCGTGGAAAATCCGTAGCGCACTGATGCAGAAAAAGAAATAGAAGAAGACTCCTGCGCATATCGAGTAGGTATCTGGACTTCCTGTATTCTGTATCCTTTATCCGCGACTGCTACAAGCATTTCCGAATCAAATACAAAATTATCAGAAAATTTCTGATACTGTATGTTCTCCAACAACATTTTGCTGTATGCGCGATATCCGGAATGACCTTCCGAAAGCTGAGTGCCTAAACGCGCATTCTGCAGTGTTGTAAGAAATCTATTTCCCCAATATCTCCAGGAGGGCATATTAAATTTTCTTGGATCTTGATTTAAAAACCGAGATCCCATTACCATATCGGCCGTATTGTTTTTAATCGGTTCTATCATTTTTGGCACGTAGCTCGGGTCATATTGAAAGTCTGGGTGAATCATAATAACAATATCCGCACCTCTTTTTAGGGCTTCTGTGTAGCAGGTCTTTTGGTTTCCGCCATATCCGAGATTCTTTTTATGAATGATGACAATAAGATCGCTAATTTTATATGCTTCTTTTACGGTGCTATCCGTGCTTGCGTCGTCAACTAAAATAATCTCCTGAACATGACTTTTAGGAATTGCCTCGTAGGTTTTCGCAATCGTCTTTTCTGCATTGTATGCAGGAAGTACTGCAGTAACTTTCATATCTTTGTTATACTATTAAATAACCATATGGTGCAATATCCACGATTCTACTCAATTTTATTTATTGTTTCTGCTGTTCTCGCGGGGTTGTTTATTTATTATGGAATTCAGTATCTTTATGTAACCGTAGAGTCTCCTGCGCTCGTCATTTCTGCCCCGCTAGATATTAATACCTCGGTGCCTATTTTTGCTCAGTTTTCAGTAACCCAGATAATTTCTATCGACCAAATAATAAAGTCATCTTATTTAGAAATTCCAATGCATGTGCAGCGCGGACAGGACGTGGTCACTATAAGGTTGCTGCGAAATGGGCAGTTAGTGAATATTTGGCGCGTACAACCAATATCAGATACTTCCCTTCAGTGGCTTCGCTTGCCAATAGAGCCAGCGCAACTGTTGGATGGGTTACTTGAAATTACTATTTCTGCTGAAAATATTGCACATGAAGACGGAGAGTTTGCTCCAAGGGTATTTGTAGAATCAAATGATAATTCTTTCCCTGCTGGACACTATAAAATTGCTCAAAATGATAAAAAAGGAGATATTGCAATGCAAATCATAGAACCAAGGTTGCGGGTTGATGTATTACTAGAGCGATATGCATATAACTATTCTCTTATTGGTAGCTCAGTGTTACAAATAACGGCAATTATTTTTCTTCTGATGGCGTTTCCATTCGTCGTATATCGACAAATCGTAACGATATCCAAGCACAAAAAGCACATATAACTAATAGGGCACTTATAAAAATGAGAAGGCGCGTCAGGTCTGGCAACATATAATCATAAGACGTTGTTTTCCAAAGTGCTGTTATGTTTGCTGGTACATAGAGCTGTATAGGCATTATACATACAACAAGTATGACCCAAGCAATGAAATAATGGCGGGTGTTTTTCTTCATTGTAGTATTTTATATACAATAGCTCCATCGTTTGTATGTATATTCTCGAACATCTGCGGATTTGATTGTATGTTTACTGGTATCTGCTCTCGTCGCAAGAAAAATATGATATGCGTATACGCAGTTTTGGGAACATATCCAGCAAGCTCCACATTCGTAGCGTTAAACAGAGGATGTGACGCTCCTATTTCTTCCCAGCGGATATTGCTGTAAAGCGGAATCCACTCGCTAAAGCGGTTTACATTGGTACTTACGATAAAGCTATCACGGGGAATATGATTTTTCATCCATATACTCGCACCTTTTTCATCTGGATGAATGCGTCGGTATTTATCATCTGCTTCATAGCGAGCATACACGGAAGCATTATGTTGCCATGCGTATAGTGCGATTATTCCTATAATACTACTGATAAAAAGAACACGAGTTGTTTTTCTGGTAAATACAATAGAAGTGAGTGCTTGGAGGGCGATTGCAGCGCTTATGCACATAATAACTATCACACTTGATCGGAATCTATACGTCCAAATATCAACTCCAAAGAGGTTGTTTAATGCAAGTAAAATTGTGATTATTTGGAATGAATTAAACAGTACCTGCAAGGGAATATTTTTTCTCAAATATTTTTGCATGGCAATAAGTCCGACTATCGAGAGTAGTAATAGTATTGAAAGCGGGGACGTTACTATATCGTGAAACGGAAAATGCGGACCCGACCAATACGTTGTGGAGCTGTATCGATGCAAAAATGCGACGATGCTTGTGATGTAGATGATAATAAGAGATCCTAGTAGGATTTTTGTTTGTCTTTGTTCTTGTAGTAGAAGTTTTGATTTATATATAAAAAGAATGGGTAAAGAAACAGTGGCAGACAGTACTACTAAAACAGCAGTAATAGGATGCGAGATAAGTACCAGGAGAAAGGTAGTAACAGATCCTGCAATCGATCTTGCGGCGACGCGTTCAAAAAATAACAATAGAAATGCCAAACTCCACAGCTGTGGTAGTGTGCCGCTTTCGAAATGATTATTTAATGTTACGGTAAGCGGAGCCCACATACTTATTGCGATTGCAGCTGCTTGCCAATCATGAATTCGGTATACAAAAAGTCCTATCATGAGGCCTACTGCAATATGTCCCATCGTTATCCACCAGGTGAAGCGCTCTGGCCAAGAGATAGGGAGTATGCGCGTGGCACTGAGCATTGCTACAGACAAAGGGTATGGCGACCTCAGGAGTATTTTGATACCAGACGCATCGCCAGGATATTCTTTGGTAAGCTTAAGCGCGTCTCGAATATGCGCAGGCGCATCCGGACCGATAGGAAATGTTGCAGAAAGAGGGTATTGCAAAGCCATGGCGGCGAGAAGCAACACCGCTAGCCCTAGTCCCATATATGGTACGATTCGGGAGGATTGCATTACTATATTGTATATCCATATAACATATGTTCATAAAAATAAAACAAGGATTATTGAATATTGGTGACATTCTTCACATTCGACTTTTTGGCCATGGCATGGGTAATAGGACGAAGCAATTTCTAGGAAATTTATCTTGGTCATTTTTTGGAGGACTTGGAGCATCTGTAGTCATGATGGGGATAAATATCTTGGCAGGGCGCTATATGGGTCCAATTGGGTATGGGCAATATGGGCTTATTTTGACAATTAGTCAGATTCTTATGGTTTTTCTTGTTTTTGGCCTTGATCTTTCAAGTGTTCGGTCAATAGCAATGTCAAAAAGTATTTCCAAAAAATCGAAACATATATCGAGCGTTATTTTCTTTACCGTATTCTCGTCTTCTCTATTGATTGTATTATTTATCATTGTTCGGAATTATATAGCTCAACAATTCCATACCAATGCTATAATCTTGTCGATAGCTGTTGTATACGCAATTATCGCTTCATTCAAGATTATTGCTGATAGTATTGCTCGCGGACTATTTCTCTTTAAGGAACAGTTTTTTGCGAGAATTGTTGAGGTGGGAACGGTTGTTTTCCTATTTTCTTTATTTTTCTTTTACTTTGAAGAACGAAGTTATCCGTACTACCTCGTCGCCTTACTGGGAGGCTCTCTCTTTTTTATTGTATGGCTAGCCAGCAAGTTCTCTGGGTATGTAACTCGTTTTGATTTTGAGTCTTTAAAAGAACAGCTATCGTATAGTTCCTTTCTTGTAGTGGGTACCGTGCTCGGTACTGCATTTAATTCGCTCGATAAATTTATTATTGTGCAGTATCTCAGTGTCCAAGAGCTTGGAATATATATGGCGTATTTTATGGCGTCAACAAATCTTATCGCCCAGGCAACCCAGATTTTCATTAATGTTTTGTTTCCTCAAATCGCTTCCATGAACAACGGGGATTTTTTGAAGCGTATTGAAAAATTATTTATGCTACTGTTCGTTCCAGGGTTTATAATCGTAAGCTTTGTGATTGGGGTTATTATTGCGTTATTTGGAAAGAATTTCGACTTCCGATTGGAATACGTATTCAGTTTTGGCTTACTTGGTATGCTTCAGATTATCTATACGGTATATGCGTCAATAATGACGGCGGTCTCGAAAACGCTGTATAAAAAATTCTTGCTTGTGTTCAACATTGTCAACTTTTCTCATATTATTTTTTACGGAATTCTTATTTATATAAATCAAGTAAGTATAATGGCAATTGTCCTCCTTTTCATTCTGAATATTTTTGTAGTGATTCAACTTCAGAGAAGAATGCTCAAGAAATATTTTGAGACTACAGTTATCATATGAAAAAAGTATTGATCACGGGAGGAGGAGGGTATATCGGCAGTCATGTGGCCAAGCTGTTTCTCGAGAAAGGCATTTCCGTAGTGGTACTAGATAATTTCTCACGCGGATACCGTCAGCCTATCAACATACTTTCCAAGATCGGCAGCATTGAAAGCGAGGAGATTGATTTGCTTGATCCCGAAGGTATAAAGAGGGTCTTTGCGAAGCATGATATTGGTTCGGTTCTCCATTTTGCAGGACTATGTTCCGTACACGAGTCCGTAGAAAAACCGGAAATGTACCAAAAGAATAATGTAGAGGGAACGCGTAATTTGTTAAACGCGATGTTAGGAGCGGATGTGCAGAATATTGTTTTTTCTTCAACATCTGCAGTTTATGGTGAGACGGAAGTTTTGCCTGTAATCGAAGATCAAGAAACTAATCCGATGAACCCCTATGGGCTTTCCAAGCGTAATGCGGAAAAAGTAATCCAGGAATACGGAGAAAAATATGGTTTCCGTTTCGTTATTTTCCGCTATTTCAATGTTTGTGGAGCAGCGAGTGATGGCATGATTGGTGATAGTAAAAAACCATCTCAGCACCTCATGCAAAATGCTGTACGTGGTGCAATGGGAATTGAGCAGTTCTCTTATACCTGCAGTAAGGTAAATACGCCAGATGGCACACCGATCCGGGATTATATTGATGTGGAAGACCTGGCTCAAGCGCATTACCTTGGTTATGGATATTTACAAAATGGTGGAAAATCCGATATTTTCAATTTAGGAAATGGAACAGGATACTCTGTTCAGGAAATAGTCTCTGAAGTCCAAAGGGTATTTGGAATGCATATCGAAAAAAAACAAGCGGAACCAAGGATGGGTGAACATGCTGCGATGTACGCCGATGCGTCAAAAGCGAGACATATTTTGGGGTTTCGAAATAACAAGTCGCTCTCTGACAGTATTAGAAGCCTCCAAAAATGGTACGCAGGGCATCCGAAAGGTTATAAGGAATAAATGCTAATAAATGATTTTCCACTTTCCTGATTTGTGTTAGTGTCTACGTATGATACAGAAAAATGTTAAAAGTATTCTTGCAGAAATTGGCCAAGTGTTGTCATCTATTGAAGAAGCACAAGTAGAAAATCTTTCGGGAGAAATTAGGAAAGCAAATAAGACCGTAGTCTGCGGCGCTGGCAGAGTCGGAATGGCAATTCGTGGATTTGGTATGCGCTTGGCACACCTGGGGCTTAAGGCGTTTACACTCGGTGATTCCACTGTGCCTAGTATAGGAAAAGGCGATTTACTTGTTGTTGCGTCTGGGTCAGGAGAGACCCAAACGATATATGATCTCGTAGAGATTGCTAAGAAGAATGGAGCGCGTATTTCCCTTATATCTGGTAATTCGGATTCACGCATGGGCAAATTGGCAGATTCCCTGGTATTAATAAAGGCGCCATCGAAAACAAAAGCTATTGAAGGGTTTGCGTCTATTCAGCCGATGACAACGCTAAATGAGCAGTGTCTGGGCATATTTTTAGACGCGCTCGTGCTTGATCTTATGGAAAAAATGAACGAAACGCACGATACGATGTGGTCGAGACATTCTAACTTAGAATAATCTTCTTATGGAACACTCACATTGCGCATTGGCGGCATCAATTATTTGTGGAAATCCTTTAAATATAGAACATGATATTGTTGCGCTCGAAAAGGGGAATATAGACTATATTCATTTTGACGTGATGGATGGTGTCTTTGTGCCTCGATACGGGCTCTTCCCAGAATATCTAAAAGCCATTCGCTCGCAAACGAATATTCCTATAGAAGTACATATGATGGTTCAGAATCCAGAACCATATATCCAGGATTTTGTTGATGCCGGGGCTACTATTATTACACCTCACATTGAGCCTCTTCACCATGTGCATCGCACCGTTATGCGCATTAAAGGCGCAGGAGTGAAAGCGGGGCTTGCGCTAAACCCTGGCACCTCGCTTGCGAGCCTTGATTATGTTCTTGAGGACTTGGATCTCGTGATGCTCATGGCTATTAATCCTGGTATTGTAGGACATAAACTGATTCCGCGTACGATGGAAAAGATTGCCACTTTACGCAAGAAAATTGATGCGACCGGAAAAGATATCTTTTTGGAAATAGATGGTGGGGTAACTCCTGAAAGCGCTGTTCAAATGGTTAAGGCTGGAGCAAATATGCTTGTTTGCGGTACAGGTACCATTTTTCAACCGCCAGCACTGTTAAGCGAGAAGATTATGGAGTTTCGAAAAACGCTTGAATAACGGTCCAAAACTAAGACTGACTGTATGAAAAATAAATCTCAGTATAAAGTACTCATCACTACCTCAGGGACTGGTTCTAGGCTTGGAGATATAACTAAATATACAAATAAAGCACTCGTTAAAGTGGGGAAAAAACCTGCTATTTCTTACATAATCGAAGCTTATCCTGAAAAAACAGAGTTTGTTATTACGATTGGTTATTTTGGAAATCAGGTTATCGATTTCCTGAAACTTGCTTATCCTGATCTTCATGTAAAGTTTGTGAAAGTGGATAAATACGAAGGCGCTGGTACCAGTCTGGCGTATTCCATGCTACAGGCGGAACCTTTTCTGCGTTGTCCATTTATTTACCATGCTTGCGACACTATAGTTTCTGGAAAAATTCCAAATCCTTCTAAAAACTGGATAGGTGGTTTCCGCGGAGATGGGTCGTCACAATACGCATCGTTTGATACGGTAGAAGGCAAGGTGCAAAAAATGTATGACAAGGGGATGATTGATCCTGATTATTTGCATATTGGATTGGTGGGTGTCCATAATTACATGTCTTTTTGGAATGCTTTACGAGATATACATAGTCACGATCGCGATAATGGTGCCTTGAACGACGTGGATGCCATACGTTTAATGATGGGTGACGGTCAGGAGTTTGAGGCATCCGAATTCACAACGTGGCATGATATAGGGAACGTGGAGAGTTTGCATAAAGCGCGTAAAGAAATTAAAGATTCTTTTCAGATACTTGATAAGCCAGATGAATCTATATTTATTTTTCAAAAATTTGTCATCAAGTTTTTCTTTGATGAAAAAATGGTTTCACAGCGTGTTGCTAGGGGAGGGGTGCTAAAAGGTCTTGTTCCAGAAATTGAAGGGTCTGCGGGCAATTTTTATCGTTATAAGTATGCAAAGGGAGATTTATATTCGAATTTAGCTACCACAGTTACGTTCTCTGAGCTTCTAGCGCTAGCTCAAAAAAAACTCTGGAAAGAAGAAAGTGAAGTATTACAAGATGAATTTAAAAAGGTTTGCTACGATTTTTACTACAATAAAACTATAGAACGCGTTAATCGATTTCTAGAATCACGAACAATTAAAGATTTGCAAGTTATGGTTAATGGGGAGAAGGTGCCCACTGTATCCGAAATGCTAAAAATAATCGATTTTAATGATTTATCTAATGCAAAACAAACAGGTTTTCATGGTGATTTTATTTTGGATAATATCCTTAAGGACAGGGCAGGTTATGTATTCCTTGATTGGCGACAGAATTTTGGAGGATTACTAAAAGCTGGAGATGCGTATTATGATCTCGCAAAGCTTAATCATAACCTTACTGTGAATCATGAAATTGTTAACAGTAATTTATTTACTATTACTATTGATAAAAACAGTGTATCTTGCGATATTATGCGTAAAGAAAACCTCGTACAGTGCCAAAAAGTATTATTTGAGTTTATAGAAAAGAATAATTACAGTGCCAAAAAGGTTAAGATATTAACAGCGCTTATATGGCTCAATATGTCACCATTACATCATCACCCGTTTGACCTATTTCTGTTTTATTTTGGAAAGCTGAATTTATGGCGAGCGCTTAACGATAAATAATCCTATGAAATCTATAGCTATTAAAAACTTTATACTGGATGTTGATGGTGTTTTTACTGATGGAACATTTTACTATACTACTGATGGAAAAGTGATGAAGAAGTTCGGTCCAGAGGATAATGATACGTTATCTTTACTAAAGGATAAGTTGCATATTCATGCTATAACTGGTGATAAGAACGGATTCGCAATCTCTAAGCGAAGGATTGTTGATGACATGCATCTACCACTTGATCTCGTAAGCACTTTTAAAAGGATAGACTGGATCAAAGAGCGTTTTAACCCTCAAGAGACTATTTATATGGGTGATGGTATATTTGATCCGTTGGTGTTTCGGCAAGTTGCATATAGTATTGCCCCTGCTAATGTATTCTTTAGAACCAGAGAGTACGCAGACTTTGTAACCAATGCCCGAGGCGGAGAGGGCGCTGTTGCAGAGGCTTGTCTGCACATATTGGAAACATTTTTTGAACCATTCGATCTATTCTCTCATCAATTTACACAATAATAAGCACTATGGAATACATACCTAGAAACAAAAGCATACTAACTGGCAAGGAGAATCTTGAGCCCTTGTATACGTTTAAGGATTTCCCTGTTTTTTTTGGCTGTGTTGATACGCCGGAAGGCGAAGACGTGCGGGCTGATATGAGCTGGGCAATCGACCCAGATACAGGCGTTATTCAGCTTGACAAGCTTTTGCCTCTTGATGTTCTGTACCAAACTCAGCATGTTGATGGAACTGGTCCTACTTGGGCGCAGTACTATCATGATCTTGCTGACTATATTGCGAAACAGAACCCAAAGCATGTACTTGAGATTGGTGGCGGGCAGGGCGAGCTTGGTAAAATCTTTATTGATAATACTCAAGATACAACGTGGACGATCGTTGAACCGAATCCGCTCAGTAAGGAGACTGATCGGATAAAAATCATTCCTGCATTTTTTGATGAGAACTTTGTGTACGAAGGGCAAGCTGATGCGGTGGTGTTTTCTCAGCTTATGGAGCACGTGTACGATCCAAGAGCTTTTATTCATGCTATCGCTACCTACCTCGCAACCGGCGAAAAGCTGATCTTTGCGTACCCAAATTTACAAGTTTGGCTATCGAAGAAATACACGAATGCTTTGAATTTTGAGCACACGATGCTTTTAACTGATTATTTTATTGACGCTCTCCTTGTAGAGCATGGTTTTCGAGTAACTGACAAGACTTTTTACAAAGAGCATAGTGTGCTGTATACCGCCGAAAAACTTGATTTGCCAGATCCAGTGCCTGTGTTAGAAAATAAATATATCGAATACAAAGAACTTTTTCTTGATTTTGTTTCGTATCACACGAAGCTTGTAGGTGATTTAAACAAGGAGATTAGTGCTTTTGACGGCGAGGTATATGTTTTTGGCGCTCATATATTTTCTCAGTATCTTTTTCAATTTGGCCTAACAAAAGAAAAAATAGTATCCCTCCTGGATAACTCCCCCCTAAAACAAGGGAAGCGATTATACGGAACGCCGTTCCAGGTACAAAATCCTGAAATCCTGAGAGGAAAGGGAAGGGTTGGGGTTGTATTGAAAGTCGGAATATATCGCGATGAAATACTTAAACAACTTCAAGCGGTCAACCCGGAAATAGTTATTTTTGAATAGTATGGTAACGGCGATTTGTAATGTCTTTATAGATTCGGAGTTTAAGCTTGAATTATTCAAAGAGACATTCCAGCGCGTATATGGCGTTTCAGACAACTGGCTGGTTTATATTCGGGGGAAATACAGCGAGGATGTTGTAAAGTACATACAGGAAGCATTTCCCGATTACGAGAAGAACTGCATATTTTTTTCAGGTTTATATAGTAATAATTGGGTGAGAAGTACGACAGAAATGCTCAAATCGTCACGATATGAGTATGTATATACTTTTCTTGAGGACCACATTTTAATGAAGCCGCTCGGGCATTTCAAGAACGTTATTCAAGAAATGTCAAAATTAAAAATTGAATATTTCGGGTACTCTTTTTTTAATATCGGATTAAGCGTTCAAAGCTCTGAAGGACTCTATCCGGATTATTCCAAGTATTTCTTTTCTTTTTATTTGAGTCAGGGGGATATGGAGTATCTCAAGAAAAACAATCACCACTTCTATCCACACTCCCTAACCAGCGTTTGTTCCAAGCGGCATTTTCGGAACGTTTTAGAGATTGAAAATATGCGCCTTATACACGTGCCATTTCTCGTACAGGCGCTCATGGAAAATGTTTTCTTTTTCTATCCAAGGAATCGTGCTTTTTGGTTTAACGTAAACAAGTTCGTTTCTAGGCTAGGTATGAGATTTGTTATTTATCTGCCGGAAACGCCATTTAATCTAGAAAAGTCTCTTTTTGATTGCGACACGCAGCTTTTACCGTTAATGATTGGCGGTCTACGCGAAGAATTATTTGCAAATTGGGACGATGACAATATTTTGAGCAATTCATCGCTTATGAAGCGAGGACTTTATCCGCTCACCTTAAAGAGCACTGTTTCTGTGTCTGGTTATGAATCAACGATGGGTCGAGAGTATCAATTATTGAAGGGCATGATTGAAACGAAACAGTTTTACCCAGAAATGAGTAGAATCTCACACGTACCTATCAAGCAAATTCTCGTAAAAAACGGAACTGCTAAAATTTATTCTGACAAGGAAGTATATACTCTCAACAAGGGGGAGGGTATGTGTGTCCATGCAAACGTTCCTCACCAAATTGAAGCACTTGAGGATATTACGTATTTTACTAAAATCTATTTAAAACCATGATCAATAAAGGCGCTCCCCTAGTCTCGGTAGTTATGCCGGTTTATAATGGGCAAAAATATTTAGCCGAAGCCATAGAGAGTGTATTGAATCAAACGTATTCTATATTTGAATTTATTATTGTAGATGACGGTTCTAGCGACAAATCAAAAATGATTATCGAGAAGCATGAACGATCTGATTCAAGAATTCAGTATATAGGACTAAAGAGAAATGGTGGTATCAGTAACGCATTGAACATCGGTATTAAGGCAGCTAAGGGTGAATATGTTGCACGCATGGATTGCGACGATATTATTCCCCCTGAGCGGTTTTTAAAGCAGGTGGCATATTTTCAAAAGCATTTTACTGACGTGGATGTTTTAGGAACTTATTTTTGTCTATTCCAAAATGGCTTAATAGATGTATGCAGAGAAGTGCCTGCGTATGCAGGCGATGTTTACAATGGTAAACCGCCCGTACATCACCCTACGTGCATGATCAAGAGAAGGACTTTTCTTGATCATGGATATTATAATTCAAAATTTAATAACGCGGAAGATGTTGAGTTATGGTTTCGTTGGTTTTCGCAAGGTGTAAAATTTCATAATATTCCCCAAGTTTTATATAGAAAAAGGATCCACGAAGGATCTGTAAGCATTTCGAAAATGAGTCATCAAATATACTTGTTGCTCAGGATTAATATTATTGCTATATCTAAGTATCGCATGAGGTTTAGTGCTAAGGGCTACCTTCGTATTCTCGAACAAACCCTTTACTTGGTATACTTATTTTTGCGACTCGACCGCTTTTATGTAAGAGATAAAAGTATTTATCATTTAAAACGTAAATCTGAATATGGACAATAAGCGAATCTTTGAAAACTATCTAACGGATCATTATGCAAACTCCGAAAAAACCAACTTTAAGAAACGGGATGAGGTTTTATTGTTGCTGGATAAAAATATGCAGCCACTGGACTATAATTTAAAATCATTTTTTAAAAAAAACGTACGCAAGGAAAGTAATATTCTTGATTTGGGGTGCGGATACGGAAGTTTTTTGTATTTTCTTAAGTCGCATCAATACAAAAACGTAACTGGAGTTGATATATCTTCCGAAGAGTTAGACGTATGCAAGGATATTTTCAAATCATATACCTTTTATCAAGAAGATATCTTTGAATTTATGCATAGTACCAAAGAAAAGTTTGATGTAATTTATTTATCGCACGTTTTAGAGCACATAAAGAAAGATCAGCTTTTTGACTTTCTTGAAAGGGTAAAAAATATCTTACAAGATGATGGATATTTTATTATTGTTGCTCCAAATAGCGGTGCATATTTTAATGCTGCGGCAAATCGGTATGGTGATTTGACTCATGAGCTTGGATTTACTGAATTAAGTCTGCGGCAGTTATTTATGGTAGCTAAATTTAAGCATATAGAGATAAGAAACTTCTTTGGCGTCGGTGCTTTCTGGTTGAATGTTATAAGAAAAATAACGCTCTTTATATTTGAAATTTTTCTTCAGGTTTTGGGATATGATAAGCAAAATATATATACCCCAAGTGTTTTAACTATCGTTAGGAAGTGACAAATCTATATACCTCTTTTGCTGTTTTTTCCCAGTTAAAGTAAGAAGCTCTTGCAAGACCATCTTGAACGAGGCCGTCTCTGTATTTATCGTCTGATAGAATTATTTTGCATTCTCGAGCAATTTCTTCCGGATTAAGCGGATTAATAGTAGCTTGCTTTGATGCAACAAGTTCCGTCATGGGGCTTCGGTTAGACGTTACTACGGGGCATCCGCAAGCCATAGCTTCTACGATCGGAAGCCCAAAACCCTCTTTTAGAGACGGAAACAGCAAGAGCTTTGCATTCGAATATATAGCTGGAAGTTGTCCTTCTTCAACGTAATCTGTAAAGATAACGCTTTCTGAGAGCTCAAGATTATGGACGTATTCTAGTGTATTGGCTCTGTTTTGCGGGCTTACTTCTCCAATCTTTAGTAGTTTTAAGTGCGGGAAATCTCTTTTTAATATTTGAAAAGCTTTCAAAATATTTTTCATGTTCTTCCTTGGCTCCTCTGATCCAACTGTAAGTATGTATTCAAAAGGATACAGTTTTGTTAGCAAGGGTTGAAATAGATCGTGGTC
The DNA here is from genome assembly GCA_027624555.1 of bacterium. Taxonomy (GTDB): domain Bacteria; phylum Patescibacteriota; class Andersenbacteria; order UBA10190; family UBA10190; genus HO2-45-11b. The sequence goes on from JAQBWN010000008.1 coordinate 30,934, forward strand.
TATTCCAGAATAAATGACCTTGCAGTTGTGGGTGTTAATGCCTAGCGAGTCTAACTGTGATACGGAAAATCTGGAACCACATATAATTCCAGTAAGGGTATTAAGCGTTCTCTTGTAAGATACGAAGGGTAAAAACTTGTAATAAAAGGGGATTTTATCGTAGTGAAAAAAAACAGCGTATTTATTATTTACAAGAAACAGTGAAGTGAACAGGTTTAACGATATTGTGTCCGTGAATAAGACTATGTCATCTCGTCTGATTAAAAAGAATAACTTGATAGTGTTTATGATTTCGCTCATAAAATTAAGGTACCTGTTCTTGTGGATACGATTATTAAATTGAATCACGGTAAGATCAGTTCCTATGCTTTGCAGGTGTTTGATTAGATTATTGTTATAAATACCAATGGCGTCATATCGTAGCTCCGTAACCATTTTAATTTTTTGCTGGCCCGTCATAACCATCACTTTTTAGTAGGTTTTGTCGCCGTTACTCTAATTATCTGCCAGGCACCAGGAATAAGAAGAAGTAGGGGGATTATCCAAATTGCAATGTAGCTTATTTTGCGAATGAGAATCTTTTTCCAATTGCAATCCGGGTACCCCGATGCGCCATCTGGGTAGATGATGTTATCGTCCTTTGATGCATACAGGCTGGCGAGTAGCTGTGCATGATCTTCCGGAAATCCTGCTTTTTCGTATGCGGAG
>JAQBWN010000033.1 GCA_027624555.1 bacterium
GTCGCCGTTACTATTCCCGTCCGCACCAATCCATAACTCCCCGGCCCTGCGTGCACGCCAATTCGAGCAATACTTGCTTTGTCTAATGTAAGCTCTTGCAATAGCTCCTCTATATATACAAGCAAATCAGTCCCAACTTTCGGTGTATTATCCCATTCCCGCGAGCCCAAAACTTTTTCATCATCAAATAGAACAATTCGCGCAATAGGGTGAGCGGTGTCTATGATGAGGATAAAAGTATCTTTCATATAAAAAGCATCATAATCTTTTCACACATTTACACAAGAAAAAAGCCACGTACCGTACGGTACATGGCAGGGAAAACGCATACTTCTTTCTTTCTCAACAAAGTCTATCGGTCTTCCAGAAAGATCGTCGAGCCTTCGTGCTAGAGCGCAACGGTTTTGGCGATTTGGGAGCTTCGGGGGGAGAGGACGGAATATCTTGTTGAACTGACTCTGTTCGCTCCGTTTCATTTACTGCATGGTCAGAACAATCAGACACACTATCAATAGCCATACTACACCTCCAGGTTTTAGAAAGAACACACATACCACTAACGCTAGAGCTCCCGGTTTTATCCGGGAGCTCATGGGAAAATCTTTTTATGTTGTAAGAAAAGATACTACCAAGAATTTCCGGAACGTGCGCACACGTAAAATGCATGCCACAGATTAGTGGACATAGTGCGCTTCACGGAAATAATGGATATTCGATTCATATTATTTTTTATGATATGCCTAATTAAAAAACAGGTCAAATTTGGTTGACTTTTAGCCTGCTTCTGCTATAATGGAAACATACACAAGAAGAAGCACCTCTTTACGGTCTCGTCCTAAAGCGGTGCTTTTTCAAGCCGTGACAATTTGTCACGACTTCAGTTGTCCGATTTTCTCGGACATCTAAAGACTCCGCAATATCTCTTCAACAATTTCCCTCTCATTCCACGGGATAATATCTTTTCCAATTCCCATTCCGCGCTCTGCGCCCTTGCCCGTACACACAACGACGTCACCTGGCTTTGCGTCGTGTAATAGATTGCTGATTGCCTCGCGGCGGTCGGGGATGCGTTGCCACTGAACCACTATTCGCTTCTCTCCCACCCCCTCCAGCTCCCCCTTGAAAAGGGGGAGAGGCAACCCTTTTTCTAAATCGCTATAAATTTGTTCTTCACTTTCTGTCCACGGATCTTCCTGAGTAACCACAATTTTATCAGCATACTTCGCAACCACTTTTGCCATTTCCGGACGCTTACCGCGATCCCTGAGACCTGCGGCGCTAAGGGTTGCGAGAATTCTTTTTGTATTTATATCTTTCTTTAAATCCGAATATAACCGTTCAAGTGCATCGGGAGTTACTGCATAATCAATGATAATATCGAACGATTCGTTGGAGGCCTGACCACTATAGCTCTCGGAGCGAAGGTGGTGGGTAAGTCGCTCCATGCGACCAGGTACAAGTTTTACCGCCTCAATTCCTGTAGAAATATATTCTTCTGAAATTTCAACTGCTCGTGCAAGCATACTTGCCGCTGCTGCGTTTTCTTTATTAATACTTCCAGCAAGAGGTGTATTTGTTCCCGCAATTATTTCTTGTGTCATCCGAACCACGCGCACGCTATTCTTTTCTGCACGGTCCATAATTTTTCGCACATATTCGTCATCTTGCTTACCAACAAGGGGTGCGTCTTTTTTTAAAAACTTCACAATCTTCTCTTTTGCAGCGGCATATTGCTCCATCGTTTTGTGATAATCCAAATGTTCGCGAGCAATGTTTAAAATAATTGCGCCATCAAATAGTATTCCCGCAAACCGATTCTGGTCTAACGCATGAGACGTTGTTTCCAGCACCACGTGCGTTACGCCTTTTTGCTGCATCTTTTTTAAGTAAGAAAAAATCTTCTTGCTCGGAAGCGTTGTCATTTTTGTTTCGTTTATTTCTTCTTCCCCCGCAACTCGAAATGCAACAGTTGTTAACATGCCAACTTTTTCTTTACCGTGCGCCTGCTCCAATATGCTTGCAAGCAGATAACTCGTCGTCGTTTTCCCGTTCGTTCCCGTAACTCCATAGATATACATGGCCTTATCGGGCATGCCATAAACCATCCGCCACATATGCGACTCAAAAAAATGGTACGCGTTCTTCAACTTTTGGTACATTCGCATAAACATTACATTAAGCCATTTTTTATAATTTGCTTTGTCTTTCGCGCCAGATTAAACATGGTATATAAGGCTTCATTGAATACGAGGTCATAGGCGCCGGCATAGGAAACTCTCGTACCGCCAAACCCTATTTTCATCCTCGTAATGCCACTCCAGGAATGATCTTCGGGTGCATTTTCTGGAGCTACGCCAAAAAAGTCGTATTGATGCATACTTTTTTCTTTTGCTCGCTGTATGGTTTTCCAATACAAAAGTGCTGGCGCCATAGATGATCGAAATTCATTTTTACTGGCACCGTGCGCATATGTGGCTATGCCGTCTGCGTATATCATCAGATGCACCGCGGCCACTTGGCCGTCCACTTCTGCAATTGCAAGCTCTGCCATATCGCTTTTGCCAAGCACTTCCAAAATACCGCGATAATATTCATCAGGATGATATGAAAACCCGGTTCGACCGGTTACAGATTGTGACGCGTCTAAAAATGCGCGGACATCTTCTGCGTTATTCGAAAATCTCACGTTCACTCCCCTTTTTTCGGAAACACGAATGTTGTATCTGGTTTTTGGGTGCATAGCAGCGAGCAGCTGTTCTTCTGAAGCTGACACATTCAAGAGAAGCGTATGTTGCGGTTGAACTTCACGGGGGGATTTATGCCAAGCTTTGCGAGTAAAGCTTTCTTGTAACGGATCAATGCGAACGAAAAAAGAGTTACTCCTGCCCGCCGTACTGGTGGGTTCCTCGCCTAAACTTTTTAATTTATATTCAAGAGCACCCCATGCCGATTCTTTTTCTGTTTCAGAAAGCCCTTCAAGAAAAATAGGGCCACGCGGAATATACAGCCACGAGTATCCCATCGCAAGGGTGCGTTTTATAACCAGCGCAATTGCAATTATCTTTCTGTTATCTTCCACAACGAGCCTGTAGTGAGAAACATGTATATATTCTTGCAACTCTCCCCAGCTCCAAGTTTGCATAAACGATTTATACGGAGACTCCGCAACAAAAGCATTCCATCTATTTTTCTCTGCGGCTACTGCTTCACTAACCTTCATACCCTTTAAGAAACTGATTGCTTAAGCGCAGCTTTCACTCCCGCTTCCACGGTTCCAATATCTTCGGGCAACTTGCTCACTGCCTGCTTTGCCTGAGATACAGAAAAACCAATAGCAACAAGTGCATCAGATACTTCTTGGTGAACCCCACGGTGTGTAGCAAAGTGCATTGCAGTTGGAAGCTCACCCAATTTGCCTTTTAGTTCTACTACTATTCGTTCTGCGGTACGCTTGCCAATTCCCGACAAGCTCGTGAGCAAATCCATGTCCCCGGTTATAACAGCCTGCGACAGCACGGCAATTGGCGCAGCATCTAATACACCCAGTGCAGTTTTTGGGCCGATAGACGGTACCCTCAGAAGTAATTCAAAATATTCTCTATCTGTTGTTGATTCGAAGCCAAACAACACCTGATCAGAATCAGTTCTATGATCATAAATTATAAACGTTACTTGAGAACCAAGTGCCGTTTTTTCACGCAGAGCAGATATAACAAACACTCTATACCCAACACCGTGTACATCTATAATAAGAGCCTTTTCTTCACGCTCTACAACCATGCCCTGTATGCGAGCTATCATATATATACTTTACGTCGTTTCTGGGGTGTACGTAAAGCCCATTGACTTTTAAACAGAAAAGCCTATGATAGGTAATACAAATGGCTTCGGCCTCGCCTCCACCCTCAAAAGTGGAGGCAAATTAGTTTAGGTGAAGTTTATCTGAATAATGGCTGACTGCAATTTTTCGAATAGTTCCTTATTTACCACATCAAACTTTTTAAGAAGTCTTCGCTTATCTATAAAGCGGACTTGAGAAAGCACTGCCTTTGCATCTCGTCCTCCAATTTTTCCAAGATCGAAATAGTATGTACCTTTTTTATCTTTGGATGTAAGAGGTACTACAAGCGCAGCATTAATGCTGTATGTTTTAAGAATCACTACTGGGCGTGAGAATTGCTCACTTTTACCATCTTGCTCAAAGCCAACGTTAATTCCTAGCTTGCACCACCATACTTCTCGATCATGGAAAAATACTTTTGGAGTGCTTTCATTCAGTCGCTTTTTCTCTTTATTCCAAGTGTCGAAATCTTTTTTGTGGGGCATAGAATACGGTAAAAGTATTATACTCCCAAAAAGCCCCGGGCTTTTTGTTTTACTTTACGACTTCAGTTCTATATTCAATAAGCGGCTTTTCAGATTTTTTTGAGCCATGATCAAAGACCGCGTATACAATTTTATTATTATTAATCCACACTACTTCTGCATGCCCGCCCCATTCTTGAGGATTACCCTCTAGTGTTTCCTTGCCAGGTAGGTTCACAACATTCTCATTCTCATTAGTCAGAAGATTATGAACCACAATTTTTTGATAAGGACCTCCATCTAATCCTGAAACGCAGGCAATGCGTGTTTGATCAGGGGATAGTTTGACATCATCCTTAGATTGCGGAAAACAAGAGGTTTTGAGTTTTTTAAGTTCGTCTGATTGACTATCAAACGAATATGCTCCATTTATTCCTGCATTCGTATTTAAAAGAGCAGATACAAGAAAAATCTTTTGAGCCAGCTGGCGTGGTTCGGCAACAACAAAAATCATATTATTCCAACGACTCTTAAGGGCGGGAAATTGCTCTTTTACACTTTTCACTACCACTCTTTTAGCTCCTGTTTGTTGGTCTTCCTTTAGTATTCTCTGGTCACAATACAAATCATCACTGTCATTAATACCCTTGTTCACATAAGGACACTTATTTCCGAACGCCTCGATATAATACTTACTTGATCCAAGAATAAACGTATCATTTGCTTCAGAATTATTTTGATTTTTAATCGAGGAATTACAAAAGATAACTCCGATTACAATTCCGATTACAAGTACCCCCAGCAGTTTCATTAATGATTCACTTTTCTTCATGTCATAATATTACCATATGTAGCTATCGCAAGCCATTTCCTGTATGCTTTCTTACGTGAAATCAAACTTTATCATGAAAGCCCCGTTTACG
>JAQBWN010000009.1 GCA_027624555.1 bacterium
TTTGCCTACAAAGAAGACGTAGATTTAGGCTGGCGGTTGCATAAAGCGAATTGGCAAGTTCAATATGTTCCCGCATTAGTCGGGTACCATGCGCGCACCATGGGTAGAAGGGGAATGTTTAACTGGGGAATTGCGCCGTCAAGTATTTCAGAAAGAATCGCGAATAACAGAACACGACTTTCTCTTAGAAATTACATCTGGATGCTTGCTAAAAATATGACGCTGAAAGACGAGCTAAAATACGATATATTTATCGCAATGAGATTATTTGTATTTTTTATATTATCGTTATTTAATTGGAACTTATTTTCTGTATGGAAAGAAGCGTTTGCCGGTATTGAAAAGATGCATGGGAAGCGGAAATAACCCTCGCGTACCGGCCAAAGGGGCGGGTACGCGAGGGTTATCCAAACAACTTTCACCGCTCGTAGACAACGGCGATGTGCACAGTATCGACAACTTTCAGGTCGATAGAGACTGAGTCCCCAGGAACCAATATCATGTCCACGAGTATCGTTAGTCTTATGAACCATTCATTGGGGAAAAAAGTCTCTTCACTAGCGTGCTCAGAGCTGATATGAACAACATTCCCCGCCAACGCGAGCTTAGTCGCAATCCGTGCGACTGTCGCATTGTCGTCTTCGTTTTGAATAGAGAAATACAATTTCTATTTGGTTGATGCATGCATTTGTAAAGAACCTTTTAGTAGTTTGTCTTTTCATGCCAAAATGGCATAATTAGCGACAAATGTCACTAACTCTCAATTATACTCCTATTCTGTGAAACTGTCAATAGTCATCGTAAATTACCGAATGTGGCAACTAACCCGTGCGTTGGTTGAGTCTTTATTGAAAGATACGCTTCCACGAGGCACTGAGATAATTGTTGTAGATAATAATTCAGGAGATGACAGTGTTTATTTACTGCGATCTGATTTTCCAGAAATAACAGTGATTGAAAATAAAACAAACCTTGGGTTAGCTGCCGGTGTAAATACTGCATTAAAAGTTGCAAAGGGCACGTATTACTTAGTGCTAAACCCAGACATGATCCAGCTACCCGGAGCCACTCAAAAATTAGTTGATTTTATGGATAAAAACACGAATGTGGGAACTGCGGGCGGAAAATTAATATCACCAAATGGAAAACTGCAGTATTCGTGTTATCGATTTTATACAACAATGACGATTATGTATCGCCGAACTTTTTTAGGAAAAACAAAACGTGGAAAGGCAGAAATCAAGAGTTTCTTAATGAAAGACTTTGACCATGTAAGCGAAAAAGATGTGGATTGGTTAATGGGTGCATGCTTAATAGTTCGCAAAAAAGCATACGAGGAAGTTGGCGGCATGGACGAACGTTTCTTTTTATATTTTGAAGACGTGGATTGGTGCAGACGATTTTGGGAACATGGATGGCGTGTTGCGTACGTACCGCAAGCCGTATTTTCCCACTTTCATCAGCGCAGCAGCGAAGGGGGAGTGCTTTGGGGAATTATGTTTAATCGGCCAACTAGGGAGCATATAAAATCTGCTATTAAATATTTTTGGAAATTTCGGGGTAAACAATTGCCAACAACATAATGTTTAGTGTTATTCAAATAACAATCGCAGCACTTGGCTGTGTGGTTTTACAACAACCGTTTCAAACGTGTATTCCTTATGCATTGGAGCCTCAGCAAACTGAACCTATTGTAAATACTGCTATTCCTCACAAAACGGGTGCAGCAATTGATGTTGCGTTAACGGCGCAAGCTGCACTGGTGTGGGATATAGCAACAAATACCGTTTTGTATGAAAAAGAAGCGAACACCAAACGCCCCGTTGCGAGTTTAAATAAATTACTTTCTGCACTTGCGGTGCGCGAACTTCTTCCGAATCCGAATACTATTATTGAAGTTCCTGTTGAAGCAAGAAGGGCACAAGCTAGAGGCGCAAACGTCAAACTTCCAATTGGCAGCCATGCCTCGGTGAGGCAATTACTAGAAGCAAGCCTTGTGCCATCTGCAAACGATGCAATGGTAAGCTTGGCTATTGCAGGAAGCGGATCTGAAAGCGAATTTGTTACATATGCAAATTCTCTTGCGGCACGGAAAGGATTATTTTCTACAAAACTTGCTAATTCTACCGGCCTACAAGAAGGCGAACAATTTTCTACCGCACACGATGTAATGAAAATGCTCTCTCTTGCATATGCAGACCCACTCCTGCGCCCATTTTTATCTCAACAAAAAGGCAGTATCACAACGGTAGAGGGCGCAGTGCGGGAATTTACATCAACCGATGAATTACTCGGAACATACTTGCAAATACTCGCCGGTAAAACCGGATATACTTTAGAGGCGAAAGAAAATTTGGCAATTATAACCGTAGGGCCAAGGGGTCAAAAAATAGGTGCTGTTATTTTAGGAAGCGATAGCCGTTTCCACGATATGAAGTCTGCGGTAGAATACGTATTACGTAATTACACATGGCCATGATTGCATTTTCAGATCCAACTCTTGTTATGAGCGTTGTACGGGTGATAGGGAGCGGGACTATCACGTTCATCGTTGCGTTTTTGCTAACACCTGCAATTACCAAAATGTTGTATATCTACAAATTTGGAAAAAATATTCGATCAAGCGGCAATACGCCATATTATTCTGCGTTGCATGCGAAAAAAGAGGGAACACCCGTAGGCGGTGGGATTATCATTTGGGGTGCAGTTTTTATCTTGGCAATTTTATTTTGGATTCTAAAAGAATTATTTCCAAATGATTTTTTTCTTAGCCTCAATTTTCTTACCCGCCCCCAAACACTTCTTCCACTTGGGGCACTAGTTGCATCTGCGCTTGTGGGTCTGGTTGACGATTACTTAAATGTCAAAGGGTTGGGGCCAAACGGTGGAGGGCTTCGGATGAAGCATCGCATATGGTTATACACCGGGGTTGCTGCATTTGGTGCATGGTGGTTTTATACAAAACTTGAATGGAGTTTAATTCACGTTCCGGGGATTGGTGATTTTGAAATTGGCTGGTGGTATATACCGTTGTTTATGCTTGTTATCGTATCTACTGCGTTTTCTGTAAATGAAGCAGACGGATTAGATGGGCTAGCAGGTGGAATTCTCTTGTTCACCTTTGGCGCATATACCGCAATTTCTTTTGCAATGGGACGCCTTGAACTTGCAATGTTTTGTGCCGCAATTGCGGGTGGAATTTTGGCATTTCTGTGGTTTAACGTATACCCGGCACGGTTTTTTATGGGAGACACCGGCGCTATGAGTTTGGGTACCACACTCGGTGTCATTGCTATGCTTACCAATTCTGCACTCGTACTTCCGATTATTGCATTTCCGCTAGTTGCGGAGTCTGTTTCAGTAATTATCCAAGTGCTTTCCAAAAAAATTCGCGGAAAGAAAGTATTTTTATCTGCTCCGCTCCATCATCATTTTGAAGCACTCGGCTGGCCAGAGACAAAAGTCACGATGCGGTTTTGGATTATATCTGCAGTATCTGCAAGCATTGGTCTGGTTTTTGGACTACTCGGCATGGGGACGTAAAATATGGCAAATTCACTTTCTGGAAAAAACGTACTCGTTCTTGGGCTAGGTCTACATGGTGGGGCCGTTGGTACGATTGAATGGTTAGCACAACAGGGGGCTATAATCAGTGTTTCTGATACAAAAACAAAACAAGAACTTGCGCCATCAATAATCAAATTAAAAAGTATTCCAAATATTACGTATTATTTTGGCAATCAAGATGATTTGGTTTTGGACGGAATAGATATAATCATTCGAAACCCCGGAGTTCCAAGAAATTCGCTTGTTTTACAACGTGCTAAAGAAAAAAATATTCCCATTGAAATGGATAGTAGTTTATTTTTTGGTCATACAAACAATAAAAATATTATTGGAGTAACAGGCTCAAAAGGAAAAACCACTGCATCCACTGCTATTTCTGCGGTTATGAAGTCAATAAATAAAGAAACTATTACGGTTGGTGTGGATGGGGTGTCGCCGCTGGGCGCGTCTCTCCCCCTGCCCGAGGGGGAGTTGGAGGGGGTGGGAGAACGCCCTATTGTTTTTGAGCTTTCAAGCTGGAGGCTTGAGGCACTGCAAGAAAAAAAAGTAAGTCCGCATGTGGCGGTAGTTACCTCAATATACAAAGACCACTTGAATACATATACGTCGTATGAAGAATATATTGAAACAAAAAAGCAGATTATTTTAGACCAAACAAAAAGTGATATCGCGATTTTAAATAAAGATGATGCGATAATTCGGACTTGGGAAAACGACGTACGTGGAGAATTGTTTTGGTTTTCGCTTGAAAAATTAGAAGAAAATGAAAACGGGATTTGGGTTGAAGGGGGAAAGATATACGTGAATCCCTTCTCCCCAATTGGGGAGAAGGTGCCTCGCGAGAGCGGGCGGATGAGGGCAGACTACAACACGACGACAGCCCTCACCCCCTCCCTCTCCCAGCGTTGGGAGAGGGGAAACACGCGAGCTATCTGCTCCGTATCCGACATTCCACACGCATCACCCCACGAACTACGCAACAAACTTCCCGCAATTTTATTAGGCATAGTAAACGGCGCAGAGCCAGATGGCATTATACGAGCACTCCAAAACGCTCCCGCTCTAAAACACCGTTTGCAATTTGTACGAACATTAGATGGCGTGCGGTATGTCAACGATTCAGCCGCAACAATGCCGGATGCAACTATTGCAGCAATTGAAAGCTTTGGAGATAAACCGCTTATTCTTATTTTGGGTGGAAACGACAAGGCATTGGAATTTGAAGAACTAGCACAGGTAGTAGCCTCGCATAAAAATATCTGGCATCTTATATGGCTCCCTGGAACAGCAACAAATATGATGAAAGAACTTATTACGCGCGTCACGAAAGCTACCCATCATAAAGCTTCAACAATGAACGAAGCCGTACAAGCAGCGCATAATAAAGCAAGGCCAGGGGAAACGGTGCTTCTTTCTCCTGGAGCGCTCAGTTTTGGACTTTTTTTACACGAATTTGATAGAGGAAATGCATTCATAAAAGCCGTTGAACAACTGGGGTATACTTAATGCATGCCATCTGTGCCAAAGCATGCTGACCCAGTGTTATTCGTTACTATTTTCGGACTCATCGTATTTGGGCTCATGATGGTTGGGTCCGCTTCGTTCGTATTGGGCGAGCAGCTTCGCGATAATCCTTTTTATTTTTTACAGCATCAGCTCATCTACGGAGTGGGGATAGGTATAATTGCTTTTTTGATAGGGTTTTTTACCCCATACACTCGCCTGCGAGTATTTGCATTACCTGCGCTGGTTGCCTCTATTGTTCTTCTTATCCTCGTGTTTGTACCTGGACTCCAGGTAACCTCTGGCGGTGCTTCGCGGTGGGTGGGTATTGGGCCCTTCACTATTCAACCAAGTGAAATGACCAAACTAAGTTTCATATTATACTTGGCAGCACTATTAGAGCGAAAGGGTGCAGAAATTAAAGATTTTAAAAAAAGTGTAATTCCGTTTCTTGTTGTTACATCTTTTATTGGACTGTTGATTATATTACAGCCCGATCTTGGCACACTGTTTATTATTGCCACAATTGCTCTCTCAATGGTTTTTGCTGCAGGATTTCGTTTGCGTCATATGGCAGCCATAGGTTTTGCTGGGTTAGCGATGCTTTCTATCTTAATCAGCACAGCTCAGTACCGGTTGCAACGTTTATTTGTATATCTACATCCAGAGCTCGACCCTCAAGGAATTGGGTACCAAATAAATCAGGCACTGCTTGCAGTGGGCACGGGTGGCTTATGGGGGTTGGGTTTTGGAAGGAGTAGGCAAAAGTATAACTATCTACCAGAGCCTGCAGGAGATACCATATTTGCCGTAACAGCTGAAGAGCTCGGCTTTATACGCACGACTCTTCTTGTCAGCGCATTTGTTGTTATTGCGTACAGGGGGTATAAAATTGCAGAATATGCTCCAGACATATTTGGCAGGTTACTTGCAACTGGCATAACTACCTGGATCATTATGCAAGCATTTGTAAACATGGCGTCCGTCCTTGCGATAACCCCCTTAACGGGAATTCCATTTCCATTTATTAGTTATGGCGGTTCAGCTCTTGCATCACTTCTGTTCGCATCTGGAGTACTTCTTAATATTTCACGGTATACTACAGATTAACTATGCGTATTGTATTAACTGGCGGAGGAACAGGTGGGCACGTTCTACCCTTTGAATCTATTATTGAAGCGATTCGAACTATCCACACAAAAGAGAAAGATACTCTTCCGAGTTTTTTGGATGCCCAAATACTCGAATTATTTTTTCTTGGTGTAAGTTCGACTGAAATAGATGAGCTTTTTAAGCGATACGATATTCCGGTAACTCATATTCCTTCAGGTAAAATGAGGAGATATGCGTCAACTTTAAATATTATAGATTTATTATTTAGATTACCTTTAGGAATAACAATTGCCCTTTGGCGTATGTGGCAAATTATGCCAGATGTGGTGGTAAGTAAGGGTGGATACGGAAGCATACCAACTGTACTTTCTGCAGTAGTGTACAGAGTACCGATATTACTCCACGAATCTGACGTGGTTCCCGGATCTGCAAATAAAATACTTATGCAGTTTGCTCATGCAATAACGATTGGATTTTCCGTTTCTCGTCAATATTTACAACAGTTTACCAAAAAACTATTTGTAACGGGCACGCCAGTTCGCCTTGCACTCTTACATAGCAATAAACAAGCCGCAAAACAAATATTTGGTTTTGACAAGACTAAGCCCATGCTGCTTGTAATGGGAGGAAGCCAAGGGGCTAAACAAATAAACGAGGGCCTGCTTGCAATTTTGCCAAACATAATAGGGAAAATGAGCGTTCTCCATATTACCGGCAGTACCCAACACGATTTGGTTACAAAAGTTGCTTCCGAAATTCTTACATCTTCTGCTCATGCATCTATGTATAAAAGTGTGCCGTATCTTGGCGAAACAATGGTGTCTGCACTGGTTGCAGCAGATGTGGTAGTTTCAAGGGCAGGAGCAAGCAGCTTAGCTGAAATCGCTCGCCTTCGGGTACCGTCTCTCCTTATTCCTCTTGCTACTTCTGCGAACGACCATCAACGAAAAAACTCACTTGCATTTGAAGCTGCTGGCGCAGCACTTGTGCTCGATCCAACAAACGTGAGTCCTCATCTCCTTGAGCAGGGTATCATTCGGCTTGTTACGGATGCAGCGCTCCGAGAAACTCTTTCTAAAAACCTAGAGGTGCTAGATTTTCCTAACGCTGCAACTGATATCGCAGCGCTCGTGTTTCAACTTGCGTCTGGTTTTCGCCCCATATGAAAACGTCACTCTTTCTTGGAGTAGGTGGTTCTGGTATGAGAGGACTCGCGTATTTACTCCGCCAGCAAGGCGAACAGATATCTGGATTCGATGATGCACCAGGGGCATCTGAAATATCTTTAGAAGAAGCGCAAAAAGAACTACCGCGCGCAGATAGGTTAGTGTATAGCGACGCAGCACAAGAAAATCACCCACTCCGGATAGAGGCAAAACGAGCTGGAATACGCGAAGTGCCATATCAAAAAGCACTGGGCGAATTTTCTTGTGATTACCAAACAATAGCCATAACAGGAACTCACGGAAAGTCATCTACTACTGCATTTCTTGCGCACATTTGTATAGAAGCTATGCTCGACCCAGTTGTTCTCGTAGGTGCAAATATGGAAAGCTTGCGCGGAAAACATGCCCAATTTGGACAAGGAAAATATTTTATTGTAGAGGCGGACGAATATAGGAATCATTTCCTCGAACTTTTCCCTGCACATTCTATTATTACTACGATTGATTTCGACCATCCAGATTCTTTTTCTTCCCTACAAGATACAGAAAAAGCATACCAAAAATTTATTTCACATCTTGCTCCAGATGGGTTGCTTGTAATTCCAGAGCACGAAAAAATGCGCCACCCGTCTATTGTATTTCCACAGCAAACCACCACCGTTTCAGATAAAGATATTATAGATATTCAAACATCGCTCCCAGGTAAACATATGCGGATGAATGGTGCGCTTGCCGTAAAGCTTGCAGAAAAAATCGGTATTCCACGAGCAAATGCAATAGCTTCGCTCAAAACATTTCCTGGCCTTTCTCGCAGATTTGAATTACTCGGCACGTACAACGGATGCGATATTCGGTCCGATTACGGGCACCATCCGGCTGAAATTTCTACGACTATTGAGGGGGCTCGCGAAGTGTATCCTACTGCGCGCATCGTCGCAGTGTTTGAGGCGCATATGCCACTGCGACTACGTACCTTTTATTCAGACTTTGTAAATGCCTTGTCATTAGCAGATGAAATAGTGATAGTACCTCCGTTCGCACCTACAGGGCGCGACGATAATGGCGTGGATGACGCAATACAATTAAAAAATGACTTACTGCGTGCAGGAAAACCCGCACAATATACCGAGGATTCTACGGAATTTTTGCACCACTTACAAAGCGATTCTATCGCACTTCTTTTTAGTGCTGGTGCGCTAGACGCAACGGTGCGCAATTTTGTCAAAAAAGGCTAACAAAAGCAAAAGTATTCAATTGGTCAAATTTTTATATAATGGGTACGATAGCAAGTCATATCTTGCTTTTTTGCAAATAACATTGACAATTTTTACTTCATATGCTACTAATGATCCATGGACAACGAAATTGCAACCCAAGAAGCAAATTTTGCACAGTTGACAGACGCTGCACTGCAGGCACTTGATGCGCGATCTCGCGATATTGTAGTTAGGCGTTTTGGTATTGGAAAAGAAGAGAAAGAAACACTCGAGAGTATTGGAAAGGAATATGGTATTACCCGCGAACGGGTGCGCCAAATTGAAGCAAACGCGAAAAAGGAGCTTACGGGAATGCGGGACTTATTCACGAGCATTGAATCGCTTTTACTGCACGTATTTCAAGAACACGGTGGCCTACTTGCAGAGCACCACGCTGTAGATGTTATTAATGAAAAGACTGGAGCAGACGTATCGTCCCACACACTGCATTTTTATCTTACGATTATTCCGCATTTCACGCCTACTCAACCAAACAATCTATTTATTGCTCACTGGAAGCACGAAGAATCTCTCCATGATCAAATCGACGCAATTGTGTTGATGGCAATGGAAATATTAAAAGAAAAAAATGCTCCCATCCCACTTGATGACCTTATTTCTGCCATTAGCAAGCAACTTACAAATTCAGTCCCAAATACTTATATTCGAGCGGCCTTACGGGCAAGCAAGCATATCTCTCGCACTGCATTTGGCGATTGGGGGCTTATTGGGTGGGCAGAAACTACTCCACGAGGAGTTGGTGACAAGGCATTTGCAGTACTACGCCGAAATGGAGAACCAGCACACTTTCGGACTATTACAAAAATGATTAATGACGCTGCATTTGATCAAAAAAAAGCAAATCCACAAACCGTACACAATGAATTAATCAAAGATAACCGATTTGTTCTTGTTGGCCGAGGATTATACGGACTCAAGGAATGGGGCTACGTTGCAGGTACTGTTGCAGATGTACTTGAGTCAATATTGGCAAAAAGTACATCACCTATCAGCAAACAGGACTTAGTAGACGAGGTCTTAAAACAACGAATGGTAAAGAAAAACACCATTTTACTCTCATTGCAAAATACTTCTCGGTTTACAAAATCAGAAAAAGACTTATATAGCCTCAAGAAATAGCCGTGTGCATATGGTATAATACGCCATATGCTGTATTCTCTGCCTGAATTCTTCGAAACGTTTGGATCGTCTATTTTAACGCTTGGGTGGCTCCTTGCGGTATGGATGATTTTTTGGGTTGCATGGAAAACATACCTCTTATTAAAAATGGTAGATTTTGAAAGTGCTATAGAGTGGACATACTTCCAAATCACCATGCCGGGAGACACGGAAGAAACGCCAAAATCCATGGAAGGGTTATTTGAATTTATAAGCGCTATTCATAAAAATCCTGACTTCAACGAAAAATACTTCGATGGGTACCTCGAGGCATGGGCCAGCTTTGAACTATTTTGTACACAAGGCGTGGCAAAATTCATCATTGTTGTACCTACTGCACACAAAAGGCTATTCGAAGCTATTGTGTATGGGCAATATCCCAAAGCGGATATTAAGGAAACAGTAGACTACACGCTTCGATATGACTGGAAGGATTTACGGAAAAAGTTTGAAATTTGGGGATCTGAAATGGTACTGATTGAAGACGATATTTTACCAATTAAAACATATAAAGAATTTGAAGCAAAACTTGCGGAAAAAATTCCATTTGTAGACCCAATGCAAGTAACCATTGAAACTCTTACCAACCTAGAAGCGGGCGAAGAGTTCTGGGTGCAAGTACTAGTGCGCGCCCTCGATGGAGGTGTTATTAAACAATGGGAAATGAGAGGGGAAAAGCGCATTGCAGAAATTTCAGGGCAAGCAAAAAAATCAAAACCCGGGTTCTGGGAAAACTTCAACGCATTCTTTTTAGCACTCCCAGGAGAACTTCTCAGTATATTATTTCGCGGCCCGTTAGATCTTGAGCAAAAAAAGGAAGAAAAAGTTCTCCGCTTTTTTAACCCTGCCGATTCTGCAAAAATGGAAAGTATCCTTGAAAAAATATCAAAAAATGGCTTCAAGGTTAAAATCCGCCTCATTCACATATCTCCTCCAGGTCAAATGAAGAAGCCGAATATCGGAAGAGGAATAAGTACGTTTAAGCAATTTGCTTTGGGACATTTAAATAGCTTTAAACCAGACGGCGAAACAAAAACAAACGGACCAAATTTTATCATGCGTGACAGGCGAAGACTGCTTCGTGAAAAAAATATACTTCTCAATTTTCAATGGAGGAATTTTTTTGGGACAGATTCCGGGCAAATAATGAACGCAGAAGAGCTGGCATCTATTTATCATTTCCCAGTGAAATACGTATCTGCGCCAAGCGTTGAACGGGCGAAGGCAGGCCGTACCAGCCCACCTCCAAATCTGCCATATGCATAACCTGTTTCTATGAATGACGATGTAACCGTAGTTGGGCAAACCAATTTCCGCAATCAAAAGCGTGCATTCGGTATATACACCGATGACCGAAGGCGCCATGTATACGTCATCGGAAAAACGGGTGTAGGTAAAACCACATTGCTCGAAAACATGATTATTCAAGATATAAAGAACGGCAAAGGGCTTGCTCTCGTAGACCCGCACGGAGACGTGGCCGAAAAGATTTTAGATGTTATTCCCCCAGAACGTATAAATGACGTAGTATATTTCAACCCCGCCGATATAGACTTTCCTGTTGCATTTAATCCGCTTGAGTCCGTAGATCCGCAATACAAATACTTAGTGGCATCCGGCTTAGTAAGTTCACTGAAAAAGATATGGGCAGACTCTTGGGGGCCTCGTCTTGAATATATTTTGAGAAACGTAATACTTGCGCTCCTTGATTATCCGTCGAGCACAATGCTTGGAATTATGCGGATGCTTGCGGATAAAAACTATCGTAAAAAAGTAGTAGATACTATTCAAGATCCCGTGGTAAAAGCTTTTTGGGTGAATGAGTTTGCGAATTATAATGAGAGATTTAGAAGTGAAGCAATATCTCCAATTCAAAACAAGGTAGGGCAGTTTTTAAGCTCTTCTATTATCAGAAATATTGTCGCACAACCAAAAAGTACTATCGACATGAAAGACATTATGGATAACGGGAAAATCCTTCTCATTAACGTATCAAAAGGAAGAATTGGAGAAGATAATTCGGCACTGCTTGGAGCAATGTTAATTACCAAGTTGCAACTTGCAGCTATGGACAGAGCCGTAATTGCAGAAGAAGACCGGCGAGATTTTTACTTATATGTAGATGAATTTCAAAACTTTGCTACGGAATCTTTTGCAACAATTTTGTCTGAGGCGCGTAAATATCGACTCAATTTAATTATTGCGCATCAATATATAACACAGATGGAAGAAGTGGTTCGTGATGCCGTGTTCGGAAACGTTGGCACTATTATTTCATTCCGTATTGGCGCATTTGATGCAGAGTATATGGAAAAAGAATTCGAGCCATATTTTATGCAAACAGACTTAGTTAACTTAGACAAATATAATGCATACGTAAAGCTCATGATAAACGGGGTAACAAGCGCGCCATTTTCTATGGAAACAATTCCACCTGTACATGAAACGTACAACAGTAAAGAAAAAGTGCTCGCAGTTTCCAGGGAACGGTACGGGAATAGTCGAGAAGTAATTGAAGAAAAAATTGCGCGTTGGAGCGGTGTCGCGTTTCAAGGCGCCGCAGAAGAAAGCGGTAAGGAAGCCGGTGAGTTTTCTCCCCCTCATATGAGGGGGAGTCAGCCTGCCAACAGGCAGACTGGTGGGGGTCAAAACAGAGTAGCGCAATCTTCAACACAGCCCTTCGACACGGCGCAGGGTAAACCACAATCATTCATAGAACGTAGACAGCAGCAAGTGGATCAATATCAGCAGCAAAAAACCACCTTCGCTCAGCCTGCGGCCGGGGCTACGATGAGCAAGGCAGAACTAGAAGATGTTGTCATTGCTCCGCCAACAAATGAAGTAATTACGGACTTAACTGCGTTGCTTGGGAAGAAAGATGCGCCAATCTCTCCCCCTGCCCCGACGCTCTATGACGCCATCTGCTCAAATTGTGGCAAAGAAACACAGGTTCCATTTAAACCAGACCCAGAAAAAGAAGTGTTCTGTAAATCATGTTATGAAAAACGCCGCGTAAAATCGCCACCAAGGCCACCAAAGTTGTAGACTTTGACTTTGCTGCAGATTAGAACATAATTGTTTTAGTCAGTTTCTCTTGCTTGTTGTTTCAAAAAGGAGGAAGTTATGTCTATTCACATGCATGAAGATGGAGTTTCTTCGCTTTCAGCAGGAATGTTTTGGTTGCTGGTTTTTATCGCTACAATCTTAGCGATATAGAGTTTTTATCTTAACTCACATCGAACGCAGCACACTCGCACCTGGAAACCCCGGGTGCTTTTTTTATTTTTACGAAGTAAAAATAATCCCCCACAGCTCTGTGAGCGACGGGGGATACTTTCCGTGTTACAATTCACTTCATGCGATACGACGATTCTGAAAAGAATAAATTTCCTATAGATAAACCATTCGATTTTCACGAGGATGCAAACTGGAGAATATTTCGCATCATGGCAGAATTTATAAATGGATTTGAGTTTTTATACCCACTCCGCAAAGAAGTTACGTTTTTCGGATCTGCCAGATTTCCGGAAGGTCACGCTTGGTATGAAGAATCCAGAAAATTGGGAAGGATGCTAGCAGAACATCAGTTTACCGTTATAACTGGGGGTGGGCCAGGCATCATGGAGGGTGGAAATAGGGGTGCATACGAGGGTGGAGGAGAGTCAATAGGGCTCGACATTGAACTTCCAACCGAACAGCGACGCAACGCGTATGTAAAAAAAGGAATTGGGTTTCATTATTTCTTTACTCGAAAAGTAATGCTCTCTGCATCTGCACAGGCGTATATTTTCTTTCCTGGCGGGCTCGGCACGCTCGATGAGTTTTTTGAAATAGTTACCCTTATTCAAACAAGGAAAATGAGTCCCGTACCAATTATTTGCATCAGCACACATTTTTGGGAACCACTTGATTCATGGATTACATCTTCACTTGCACAAGAATATAAAACGGTTTCTCCGGAAGATACAAATTTATACACTATCGTTAATACTGCCGAAGAAGCATTCGCCATCATCAAAGAATCAAAAGAACGAAAATACTTTTAACGTTCACCTCTCCCGTTCTGGGAGAGGTCGCCCGAAGGGCGGGTGAGGGGCGTTTGAAAATTTAAGAACGTGAATGTATTCTTCAATGCATGTCTACCCCAGCTACTCTTTCAGAAATACGAGAAAAGTATCTGGCTTTTTTTGCGGCAAAAAATCATGCTGTTATCCCGTCTGCGTCCTTAGTACCGGAAAATGATCCGACAACGCTTTTTACCGGATCGGGCATGCAACCGATGCTCCCGTATCTACTGGGGCAAAAACACCCTATGGGAAATAGAATTGCTGATTCACAAAAATCATTTCGTGCTGGCGATATCGAAGACGTAGGCGATAACAGGCATACAACGTTCTTTGAAATGCTTGGGAACTGGTCGTTTGGTGATTATTTTCAAGAAGAGCAACTCTCCTGGATTTTTGAATTTCTTACCGAACAAATACATCTTGACCCAGCACGAATATATGTAACGGCGTTTTCTGGTGACGAAGATAATGGCCTTCCTCAAGACAATGTAGCAGTCCTTATTTGGAAGCGATTATTTCAAGAAAAAGGAATTGACGCAAAAGAAATAAATGTTGTGAGTGAAGAAAACGCAGCAAAAGTTGGAATGCATGCTGAGCGCATTTTTCTTTATGGTGCAAAAAACTGGTGGTCGCGCGCGGGCGCCCCTGCAAACATGCCGCTCGGCGAGCCAGGCGGGCCAGATTCGGAAATGTTCTACGAATTTCCGTTAGTTCTGCATGATCAAAAATTTGGCGAACATTGCCACCCCAATTGCGACTGTGGCCGGTTTATAGAAATCGGCAATTCAGTGTTTATGCAATATATAAAAGTAGCGGATAAAAAGTTTGAACCGTTACCAAATAAAAATATTGATTTTGGCGGAGGACTAGAACGTATCGCAATGGCTGCCCAAAATACAAATGATATTATCTCTCTCGATGTTTTTCAAAGTATAGTTGGAGTTCTGGAAAAACTTTCGGGTACAACATACGCAGATCCAATATTTACCTATTCGTACCGAGTGCTTGCCGATCATATGCGAGCATCCGTTTTTCTTATTGGAGATGGAGTAGTACCCACAAACTCTGACCAAGGATATTTTGTACGGCGATTATTACGCCGTGCCGTGCGACACTGGGACAAGCTCGGAATTCAAGATGAAAGCATTGTGTCTCTTGTTAATCCGATATTGGACTATTATAAAGATGCATACCCTCAGACGTTCACAAAAAAAGAAACTATTACGCAAGAGATTTCGCGCGAAGAAGAGAAATTTAGAAAAACACTCAAAGAAGGATTAAAAATATTTGAAAAGATTATCAAAACAAACACGTCAAAAATCTCTGGAACAGACACGTTTAATCTATTACAATCGTATGGCTTTCCGCTGGAAATAACCCTTGAGCTTGCAAAAGAAAGGGGGATTGATGTCGACGTAGCAGATTTTCAAGAAAAATTACTGCAGCACCAACACCTTTCGCGCACCGGCGCAGAACAAAAATTCAAAGGCGGGCTAAAAGATCATTCCGACATGTCCGTAAAATATCATACGGCAACTCACTTACTGCACAAAGCTTTAAAAATAGTACTAGGAGATCACGTTGAGCAAAAGGGAAGCAATATTACATCCGAAAGACTTCGCTTTGATTTTTCGCATCCGGACAAAATGACACAGGAAGATATTAAAAAAACCGAAGAAATAATTAATTCACAAATTCAAAATGATTTATTAGTAACTCGCGCAGAAATGTCCGTAGAGCAAGCGAAAGAAAAAGGTGCACTTGGATTATTCGAACATAAATATGGCGACAAAGTGTCTGTGTATTCTGTTGGGGAATTTTCTTGTGAAATTTGCGGGGGTCCGCACGTTGAAAAGACTGGCACGCTCGGAACATTCAAAATTACAAAAGAAGAGTCTGCCAGCGCAGGAATTAGACGAATAAAAGCAGTGTTGGAATAACGTGGCGTTTCCCTTCTCCCCAATTGGGGAGAAGGTGCCTCGCCAGAGCGGGCGGATGAGGGCAGACCACAGCGCTACGACAGCCCTCACCCCTGCCTGCGGGCTAGGCCCTCTCCCAGAATTGGGAGAGGGGAGCGATACATACTGCGAATTAAACACACATCGCGTTTCCTTATTTCTGTTTTTCGCGATATAATTTTCATATGCGAGACATAAAGCCAACTGAAAGCAAACGGAAAACCCCTCGTCGCAAATCTCCAGACGAATTGCCTCCTGAGGCACAGCAATTATACGAAGAGCATGCAGCGAAAGCTCCAAGTCGTCGATTTACGGGCTCAAAAGTTCCCGTAACAAATGTTCACGTGCCAAAACAATCTTTTACGCGCGTTAGTGAAGAGCGGCCGTTATTTGCAAAGGTAGATATTACAAAGCGCAGCCTCAAAAAGAAAAAGCGGATTTCTATGCGACTAGGAAAAAAGGAGCGGACGCTTTTACTGTCACTACTCTTCATTGGCTTAATTACGGCAGGAATTGCAGCGTTTATTTTTCTCCCGAAAGCATCTATTGCTCTTATTGTAAAAACCGCGCCACTTCTCATTGATCAGAAGTTTGTCATCTCAACCAATCCTGAGACTTCTCCAAACAGTATTCCTGGAACTGTTTTTTCTCAAGATATCCGAGTTGAAGGTTCTGTGCCTGTAACGAGTACGGAAACCATTGGAACAAAAGCAACAGGTACTATGCAGCTTATAAATAAAACATTCGATGAGCAAAAAATAAAAGAACGCAGTAGGCTCATAACGAAAGATAACGTTCTTTTTTATATGAAAACATCAGCAACCATTCCTGCTGCAAGTAATTCAGGCGTAGCTAGTATTACGGTGCAAGTAGAAGCTGCTGAAGCGGGCGAACAAGGAAATATAGCTCCCCAAACACTTCATTTTGTGGCCCTTGATACAACTGCACAAGCACTCGTATATGGGCAAAATACAGTAGCGTTTACGGATGGTTCAGGAAAAGATATAAAAATTATTAGAGATATCGATCTAGCGCAAGCAAAAGATGCGGCAATTGCACAGGCAAAAACTCTGGTTCGAGATGCGGCACAGGCGCAACTCCAAGTTGGTTGGTCGTTACTAGAAGAAAGTTGGGACACAAAGCTAACCGCATTCGATCCAATCGGCAAAGTAGGAGACAACGTAGACGCAATACCCTTTACTGCAGCAGGCACTGTTCGAGTTATGGCCTTTAAGGACGATGCGCTCATGACTACGCTTGAAAATGCACTCAAAACTGCACTTAATAAAGACTTTATGCTCTTTCCTGGTGCTATTTCATATACAAAATCACTCGATTCTACGAATTATGAAACAGGACAAGCTGGTATTACAGCACGAGTAACACACACCACAATTCCTGTTCTTTCGCTCGATACCCTAAAAGATAAGCTCGCAGGGAGAAGCAAGGCAGAGGCGATTAACTATCTTCAAGGACTACCAGGCATCCAAAATGCTACCATAGACACATGGCCATTCTGGGTTAAGAACGTACCAGAAATCCCAAAGCGTATCACCATCAAAATCTCCTCAGACCGACAGCCGTAAAAGGGGAGTAATTACGCCTTGACACGGTAATATTGCTCATCTACAATACCTTTTATCTGCGCTACACACGACTTTGGACTCTAGCAGCAAAAGTCATGATGTAGTGTCAGGGTTTCATTAATAACCGTTAACTCATCTGTCCAAGCAAAATACCGTTGAAGTAGACGGAGAGGTAACAGACACTCTCCCCAACACGCAATTTAGAGTTCAGCTAGATACCGGCCAAGAAATCATCGGGCACTTAAGCGGTAAAATGCGGATACATCGGATACGTGTAATGCCAGGAGACAGAGTGCGGGTCGAAATGTCAGCATACGACCTCACAAAAGGAAGAATTATTCTTCGCATGCAATAACCTATGAAAGTACGAGCATCAGTAAAAAAAATGTGTTCTAAGTGTAAAACTACCCGTCGAAAGGGAAGAGTGGTAGTAATTTGTGAAAATCCTAAACATAAGCAACGCCAACGATAACTCCATATGTCTATTCGTATTAGCGGAGTAACCCTCCAAGACAAAAAACATATTCTCTTTGCACTTACCGGTATTTTTGGTATCGGCAGGGCATCGTCTGCCAAAATTTTAAATACACTCAGCATTAGCCAAGACGTCTTTGCAAGAGACTTAACAGAAAAAGAAGAACAAGCGCTACGTGAATACATTGAGAAAAACGTACGGGTAGAGGGAGAGCTTCGCCGAGATATTGTAATGAACATCAAACATCACAAAGACATCAGCACATATCGAGGAGTTCGCCACGCAAAGCATTTGCCGGTACGAGGACAGCGGACCAAAACAAATTCTCGAACAGTCCGTGGCAACGTTCGTAAAACTGCCGGAAGCGGAAGAAAATCTTCAAACGAAAAGACTTAAAAACTACCTATGGCATCAGCAACTCAAAAAAAGAAAGTTACAAAAACGAAAAAGTCGAAAGCTCGCCGAAAGGTGAAGTCCGGTATTATTTATATTAAATCTACCTATAACAACACGCTGCTTTCTATCACAGACACTACCGGTGCTGTGCTTGTATGGAGTAGTTCAGGGCGCGTTGGCTTTGCAGGAACAAGAAAAGCTACGCCATATTCTGCAATGCAGGCAGTTGCAAATCTTATTGAGCAAATCAAACCTTTCGGCATGGAAGAAGCTCAAGTTATTGTAAAAGGAATTGGTAGCGCACGAGACTCTGCAATAAGAGCACTCAGTACATCAGGTATAGCCATTACTTCTATTCGAGATATGACCCCTATTCCGCATAACGGAGTTCGAGCACCTCGTCGAAGACGCGTTTAACCTTACGTCATATGCCACAACCATCATCACCACAACAAAAGCAGCAACAGCAAGGCCGAAGACGTCGCCCACCAAGCCGATATGGCGTTGGCTTGCAAGAAAAGCAAAGCTTGAAAAAGATTTTCGGAATCCGAGATGAGCAGTTGAAGAAATACTACAACAAGGCATTAAAAGTGAAGGGGCAAACAGGTCAAACCCTTATTACGCTTTTGGAACGAAGACTCGATAACGCGATATTTCGAGCAGGATTTGCACAAACCCGACCTCAGGCTCGGCAGATGACAACTCACCGATTGTTTTCAGTAAACGGAAAACCTGTAGATGTACCTTCATACTCCTTGAAAAAGGGAGACAAAGTAACGGTACGCAAAAGCAAACAAGGAAAATCATATTTTTCTTCTTTTGATAAGAGAATGCAAAACTACCAATCTCCTTCTTGGATACTAACGAACCCCGAAGAATTTGGATTTACGGTAACGGCTCCTCCTACGTACGAAGAAGCGAATATCGGAATCGACGTACGGGTGGTTGTAGAATTTTTTGCTCGATAATCATTTGAACTTTTTTATTAACCTTTATTACTATGTTACAAGCAATATACTTACCAGAAGAGATAGACATCTCAAATGAAAGTCCTAATACAGATACTTTCATTATTAAGCCATACCACCCAGGGTACGGGTCTACGGTAGGCAACGCACTTCGTCGCGTTCTACTATCTTCATTGCCAGGAGCTGCAATAACTCAAATGAAAATTGAAAAAATTGATCATGAATTTTCTGTTCTAGAAGGAGTAAAGGAAGATATCGTTTCTATTACACTCAATATTAAAGGTATCCGCGTTGCTTCCACAAGCAAAGAACCAGTTGAAATTAAGCTCGAAAAGAAGGGTAAGGGAATTGTAACTGCAAAAGATTTTATTACTCCTCCAGAAGTCACTATTATAAACGGTGATCACGTTATTGCTACTCTCACTGACGCCAAAGCCGAACTAGAACTTTCTTGCACTATCGAACAGGGCAGAGGGTACAATCCATCTGAAGGCACGAATGATTGGCACCATCGCATTAGATGCAGCGTTCACTCCTGTTGAACGAGTAAGTTTTGCAGTAGAAAACGTTCGAGTAGGGCAAGCAACAGATTATCACACATTAAAAATGACAATAGCTACAGATGGAAGCATTACGCCAAAAGATGCCTTGCAACAAGCAGCTTCTATACTTCGCGACCACTTCGTACAACTTTCTGGAGACTTCAGTGAAATGCTTACAGGGGCCCGCCCTCGCGCAGAAATTGTTACAGAAGCAAACATAGAACCAAAAATTCCTGAAAACACATTAAACCTTCTTCAGCTGCCTTCAAGAGTGCACAACGCACTAGAGCGAGTAGGAATAACTACTGTTGACCAAGTAATGGAGCTTACAGACGAACAAATTAGCGATATTCCAGGCCTAGGAGCTAAGGCAGTGCAAGACGTAGCAAACGCGCGAGACAGCTTTAAAATCGAAAAATAATATATTAGTCTTTTGATTTCACCCCCATGCGACACAAAAAAAACAACAGAATACTCGGGAGAAACTCCAAACAAAGATTGCATTTAATGCAAAACCTTGTGAGCTCTCTTCTTGCGCACGGGTCAATCGTTACCACGGAAGCAAAAGCAAAAGAACTTCGAAAACATTTTGAACCCCTTATTACAAAAGCAAAAGAAGAATTAACATTGGCAAACCGCCGAAGACTTATCTCTTCACTCATGCACAAAACGGACTTAAAGGGCCTGGTAGAAGTTGCAAAGAAACAAGCTACGCGACCTGGCGGATACCTTCGCATTACAAAACTTCCAATCACACGAACAGATGCAGCGCATATGGCTCGAGTTGACATCATGGAAGAATCTAAGTAATATTTGTATTTCTATGGCTATCCAATACACAGACGAACATTTAGAATGGCATGTACTTGATGCAACTACAAAACCGTTGGGTCGTCTTGCAACAGAAATTGCTTCACTACTGCTTGCAAAACATAAAACAGATTCAGAAAAGCACATTGCGGCACCGGTTCGCGTTATTGTTATCAACAGCGACACGTTAAAAGTTACGGGCAAAAAGAAAAAACAAAAAATGTACCGCCGATACACAGGGTACCCAGGAGGCTTACGAGAACGCACGTTGCAAGAACAGATGAAAAGGGATTCTCGCTTTGTTATCCGACAAGCAGTAGAAGGAATGTTACCTAAAAATAGGCTCCGAGCTTCTCGTATGAGAAACTTATATGTATATCCAACTGCAGAACATCCTCACTTACCTCAAGTAAACCAAGCAAAAGTATGAAAACAGATTTAATCCACGGCCTCGGCCGCAGAAAAACGTCCGTAGCTCGAGTACTTCTTACAGAAGAAAAGGATAGCCAAACCATCAATGGCATTTCGCTCGATGCGTATTTTCCATCAGAATCAATGCGGATTATTACCTTAAAGCCACTTGTAATGACTTCCCAAGACAGCGAATATGGACTCAAAGTCAAAGTATCTGGTGGAGGTAAGCAGTCTCAAGCAGAAGCAGTTTCTCTTGGTATTGCTCGCGCGCTTCTTTCAGTTGATGAAGGGTTTCGCAAACAGCTCAAAACAGCAGGACTACTACGACGAGATTCCAGAAAGAAAGAACGTAAAAAACCAGGTCTCAAAGGCGCCCGCCGAGCACCACAGTTCAGCAAACGGTAGCACATCCCCCCGCCAATTGGCGGGGTTGGTGTATACTTTTAGTATGCAAAAAAGCACTAAAATAGCAGGCGGCTTACTACTTACAACTGTCTTGCTTACAACGCTTCTTATCCGCGTTCCTGAAGTCGGCGAGAATTTGTCTAAAACTACAGGGAATTCCGGTGAAATTATCGGCGATACTGTCGTCGGGCAGACGTTTGTTGCATCACAGAATAATTTGACAAGCATTGGGGTGCTGACTGCAACGTATTCTGGACGAGACAACACGCATCCAGTTATTTTTGAATTAAAGGAATTGCCGGCATCTATAAACAAACTTGCAAGTATTTCAGTTAGTCCAAAAGATTTCGGAGACAATCAGTTTTATGATTTTTCTTTTGAGTCGATTAAAAATTCTGCAGGGAAGTCATACTTCTTTTCCATAACGTCCCCAGAAAGCATTCATGGGGATGCGGTAGCTATTAATATCAATACTCAAGATCCGTATCCTTCCGGCGTTGCGCATATTCGCGGTTCTGGAAGACAGCAGATAGATCTCGGGTTTAGAGCGTCTTACAACGTTCCACTTGGGATTCATGCAATTAGAGTCACCAAGCAAGCGATATCAACATTTATTGCTACGTGGCAAGACAGCCGGCATGTATATGCGCTGTGGGCGGGAGCATTTGTGCCAATTTTTGGATTTATTTTATTTGCTTGGTATTTATTTACAGCAAAAAATGTAATTCGAACTCGATATATTCTTTTTGGCTTAACTCTTATTGCATTTTGCATGCGATATATTTATGCATCCTCACTTCCATTCACCGTAGATGAAGGCAACTACCTGTACGACGCATGGGCCATATTGCAAGGCATTTTTGCTGGCGGAGACGGATACGTAAAAGCGCCCCTTGTTATTGCGTGGATAGCCTTATGGGAAGTTATCTTAGGGTACACACCACTTGCTGGCCGCATCTCAAGTGCTGTAGCAGGAGCCGGTCTCGTATTTCCAATTTACATACTAGTTTCAACACTTTGGAATAAGCGGGCAGGGTTTTTATCAGCAGGAGTATGGGCAATTTGTGGGAGTGCCGTAGTTGCAACTATCTACACGCACACACAGCCTGTTGCGTTGTTTTTCGGAGTTTCTGGAATAGCATTACTTGCGTATGCACTAAAAGTTAAAAATGGAGCATTCACTTGGTTACTTTCTGCAGGTGTGTTTATTGGCCTAGCAGTTGCTTCACGAAAAAGCATGCTCGCACTTGGGGTTACCGTTTTGCTTTTACTTATTGCGCTTTCGCCGACTCTAAAAAATAAAATCAAAAATACGCTTGCTGTTGGCATTGGCTTTCTTGCAGTGATTGCTTTGTTCTTTACGTTTGCATATAGCGTATACGGCATAGAGGGAATCATTGAAGCCATTGGAATTAATTCTGCCTCTGACGGTATTTCTAGTATAGAAGAATCAGAAATTGAGAAAGTGCGCGCATATTCACTTCGAGGTATGACGCCGTTTTTCCGAGAATCCTTGCCACTTATTTTATTAGCCTTGTTAGGTGTCGGTTTTTCCCTGCGCATTCCAACGCTTAGCGTTGGAATAATCGCCAAAGCCTCATGGCTTATTCCACTTGGTATTTTTTATTGGGCATATTCGTTTTTCTTTGAATACGAGGGTGAAGCGTTTATGCAATATGGCATTCGGCAGTTGTGGTGGTTGTTCGGAGTTTTATTACTCGCCGCATCGGCATTACGGCCCTCACCCCCTCCCTCTCCCAGAATTAGGAGAGGGGAACTCGCCCCCGCACTCCTCGGCATCATCTGGGTTGGCAGCTTGGCATTTTTCTACATGAATTGGATTAAATTCCACGCTAATTATATTTCTGAATTTATTCCGCCACTTGTGATTATGGCGGGGGTCGGTATCGAATATTTTATTCAAAATGCACGGGCTATTAATTCACGGTGGTTAAAGCGATTACTTATAGCATCGTTTATTATTATTGCCGGTTGGTCTGCAGTTGTTTCAAATTTTATTACATATTTATTTGAACATACGGGGCAATTTAGCCAACGAGCAGCCAATGAAGCAGCACAGTGGGCAAAAGAAAATATACCAAAAGATGAGCAAATATTTACTGGTGCAGCGCTTATTGCGTACATGGCAGACAGGCACGTCTCTCTCGACATAGCTCATCCGCGTTGGTACGCCTACGAATTTACCCGCACAAACCCAAAGCGCTTGGAAACATTTTTACCCCCTGCAAAAGATATGGTGCAAGCGTTCAGAGATTCAGACTGGTTGCTCATGGAAAGCCAGACAGGGTTTTCGTTTTTAATGGAATATTCCGAAATTGAAAAGGGGATAGAAACCGACTGGGAGGTGGTAAAGGGTATCGAAAATGGATCAAACACACTGACGTTTTACAAACGAGTGAAATAATTATTCATGCATTGCGAGGGCGAACAGAATGCGATACGATATTTTGATGCCTACAAATTCCTTAAAGGTTGCAATCGTCCATGATGAGCTGATTCGTCGAGGTGGGGCTGAAATTGTTTTGGAGGAATTGCTTCGCATGTATCCGAATGCAGACGTATTCGCACTCTATGCAGGGAATGTTCCGAAGATGACGGTAAGCGGCAAGACGTACAATATACAAACATCCAGTTTACAAAAAATGCCGCTGTGGTTTCGTATGCACCCAGGAAGATTGCTTCCGTTTTTACCGCAAGCTGCAGAACAATTCGATTTATCGTCTTATGATGTGGTTATCAGTAGCGCAAGTGGGTTTGCAAAGGGTATAGTCACTCGCTCAGGCGTCCCTCATATATGCTACTGCCACACCCCAACCAGATATTTATGGGATGGGTACCAAAACGTATTGAAAAATCGCCGAGGGAAAAACATAGCATTGCGTTTATTGTTTCATTATTTACGCATGGTGGATTTTACGGCTGCGCAACGGCCAGATGCATATATTGCAAACAGCGAATATACAAAATCGAGAATCAACACGTATTACCGAATGCATAGCACCGTTGTATATCCACCGATTGATACGAATTTCTACGTGCCAGGAAGCGCGCAGTCTATGAAAAAAGATTATTTTCTGTGCGTGGGGAGGCTCACAAGAGAAAAGCGATTTGACCATGCTATACAAGTTGCAGAAAAGCTTGGTTTACAATTAAAAATTGTAGGCGTGGGGAGGGACGAATCTAGACTCAAAAAAATTGCAGGTAGCCAAACGGAATTTCTTGGGGCTGTTTCTCAAGAACAATTACGAGACCTGTATCGCTCTGCTCGCGCATTTATTCAGCCTGGTGTAGAAGATTTTGGCATGTCATCCGTAGAAGCATTGGCATGCGGAACACCAGTTATAGCGCTCGGCAAGGGCGGGATCTTAGAAATAGTTACAAATGGAGTGCAAGGCGTTTTGTATCGAGACCAGCTGCCAGAGAATCTTGCGGAGGCAATTCGGCAATTTTTACGCATAGAGCGAGCCTTTTACCCTGGCAACTTGCAAAGACAAGCTATGAGGTTTTCAACAGAAGTATTCCGAAGTGGTATTGCAAAACAGGTTGAACATTTGCTCAGTCTAAGGAATACTAATACTCACACTCTATGAAACATTCACTACGATTAGAACATATAGAATTAAGCGAAACAGATAAGGAACTATTAGAAACCAAGCTCAATAAGCTCGAAAAACACCTAGCGACACCATATGTTGCAGACGTAACAATTTCACACGACACTCACCACATCCATGGGAATGTTGTTCGCTGTACCATTGTTATAGAACAAGGAAAACACGTGTATCGTGCAGAGAGAAGCGAAGAGACGGTTCAAAATGCCATTGATGCAGCGGTGAATGCCCTGCAATCAGAACTTCGCACAAGCCACGAACGTCGAAAGGAACACAACTAATTTATATGGCGTTTTTCGATTTTTTTTCGCTCGGCGGGAGGAGCCGTCACGAAAAAGCTGCAGAGCAATTTTTGCCGACGGTAGATGTAATAAATAAACTCGAACCTCACGTTTCATCACTTTCCGACGAGGCTCTTAAGCAATATGTGTTGCAATGGAAGGGTAAATCAGTAAATGAACTAGAAAAGCACGTAGCAGAAATATTTGCGGGTACTCGAGAGGCTGCAAAACGCACACTTGCGATGCGTCACTTTGACGTGCAGTTGCTTGGTGGATTAGCACTACTCAAAAGCAGTATTGCAGAAATGAGAACGGGGGAAGGTAAAACGCTCGTTGCTACCCTTCCGCTTATATACCATGCACTTTCTGGAAAAGGCGCTCATCTCGTTACCGTCAACGAATATCTTGCCAGGCGCGATGGAGACTGGATGCGCCCGGTGTATGAATTTTTTGGTCTTACTCTTGGCGTTATTTTAAGCGGTCAAAGTCCGGAAGAAAAACGCGCAGCATATAACGCAGATATTACATACGGCACAAACAATGAATTTGGTTTTGATTACTTGCGCGACAATATGGCGCAAAGCCTAGATCACCTCGCCCAAAGAGGGCTTCACTATGCACTTGTAGATGAAGTAGATAGCATATTAATAGACGAGGCCAGAACTCCTCTTATTATATCCGCTCCCGATGCCGACTCTACAACGCTGTATGGCCAGTTTTCTCGACTTGTTCCGCAGCTTACAGTAAACGAACATTACAACATCGACGAAAAACGCAAAGCAGCCACACTTACAGATACAGGAGTCACATTCATAGAGCAACAACTTGGTATTGAAAATATGTATGCAGAAAAAGGCATTCGTTTTGTGCATCATTTAGAACAAGCACTGCGAGCAAACACACTCTACACCAAAGACAAAGACTATATCGTTCAAGAAGGAAAAGTTGTAATTGTGGACGAATTTACCGGCCGCCTCATGGAAGGGCGCAGATATTCAGAAGGATTACATCAAGCCCTCGAGGCAAAAGAAAACGTTGCAGTACAACAAGAAAGTAGGACGCTTGCATCTGTTACATTTCAAAATTTCTTCCGCCTCTACAGCCACATCGGCGGCATGACCGGAACAGCCATTACTTCTGCAGAGGAGTTTGAAAAAGTATACAATTTGGACGTTGTAGTTATTCCTACAAACCAAAAAATGGTCCGTGTAGACAAACCAGATAAAGTATATATAAACGAACAGGCAAAATTTCACGAGCTTGTAGAAAATATTAAATTGCGACATGAACAAGGGCAGCCAGTTTTAGTTGGAACCATTGCAATAGAAAAATCAGAATATATCTCTCAATTATTAAAAACAAAGGGCGTTCCCCATGAGGTTTTAAATGCGAAGCAGCATGCACGGGAAGCGGAGATTATCGCCCGCGCAGGGCAAAAGGGCGCGGTTACCATATCTACCAATATGGCGGGTCGCGGAACAGATATTAAGCTTGGAGAAAACGTCGCATCGCTTGGCGGATTATGTGTATTAGGGACGGAACGGCATGAAGCGCGCCGTATCGACAATCAGCTGCGAGGCCGTTCAGGTAGACAAGGAGATCCCGGAGAAACACAGTTTTACGTAAGTATGGAAGACGATGTAATGCGAGTATTTGGTGGTTCCAAAATCAAAAGCCTTATGGAACGCATGAAAATTCCGGAAAATGAACCTATTGAAAATCGATTGGTAAGCAAAGCACTTGAAGGCGCACAAGAGCGCGTAGAAGGGTATTACTTCGACATGCGCAAACAAGTGCTGTCGTACGATAACGTATTGAACAAACAACGCAATGCAATCTACACGCTTCGCAGACTCATTCTTGAAAATGGAACCTGGAAAGAGCCAAACATGGACGCAATTGCGCTACACGACCGAATTTTAGAACTCGCACATGAGCAGGCAGAAATTCTCGCGCAAAATCATACAGTGGGAAGCGAAGAGAAAAACTGGAACATCAAAGAAATAGCCGAGTCCGTGAGTGCGGTAACAAACGTTCCCGTTCAAGAGGTACAAACAAACATAGAACAAGCAATTGCACAGCATACTGCGTCTGGCTCCGATGCATCTCGTGCAGCGGTAGTTACTGAAGTTGGAACCGTTATTGCAAACCGCCTTACAAAAAAACAAGAAGACATAGGCGTAGATAGTATGAAGCAACTTGAGAAATATGCTGCACTACGTTCAATAGACGCATTATGGATGGACCACTTAGACACTATGGATTATTTGAGAACAGGAATAGGTCTGCGTGGATACGGGCAACGAGATCCACTT
Organism: bacterium; assembly: GCA_027624555.1. Taxonomy (GTDB): domain Bacteria; phylum Patescibacteriota; class Andersenbacteria; order UBA10190; family UBA10190; genus HO2-45-11b. The sequence continues at coordinate 27,634 of JAQBWN010000009.1, forward strand.
GTTGAATATCAAAAAGAAAGCCATCGGCTGTTTACAGAACTACTCGCAACTATTAAAGCATCGTTATTAGATACCGTATTACGAGCAGAAGCAGTAAAACAAGAGGAAGCACAAGGCATAGCGCATCACGACGAAACGGGGGATGTTCACGAGTTAGCTTCCGGGCATTCTCACTCTTCCCCCCTACGGCAAAATGCTACGGAGGGCGCAGCGCTCAGTTCTACTGGACAAGACGGTAGCCTGCGTAATCCATACAAAGACGTAGGCAGAAACAACCCGTGTCCGTGTAATTCTGGTAAGAAGTTCAAAAAGTGTCATGGATCCTAAAATACTCTTAAATAATAAGAAAAAATACGGCATACTGTATGTAATGAGTTGCGCATAATTGACAATTCATTAAATATAATATACTATGCATTATCTCTATGATGCCTCTAAAAATAACAAGGGATTATCTTAAGAAATCAATCTTAAAAAGACTCTATGGAGATCGCTATGTCCCAAGAGAACTTTTTGAATTGCATAACTATTTTAGACACTATCAATCTATTACATTCACCCAAGAAAACAAAGGTGATTCCATTATTGCAATTAGCACTAATTTTAGATACGGATCTATTATTACATCTGGCAAAAACCAAGAAGAATTGGATCAGAATATTCAAGACGCCATACTTACATCATTTGACTTACCTTCGGCTTATATATCAGAAGCAACAATCGTGAAGGAAGGTGCGAATACGTCGCACAGCTATGCCCTCGCGTAGCAAATTACCAAGCGAATTAAATCATGTAAAGTTTTGCAATGCACTCAAAAGAGTAGGGTTTGAAATTAGCACAAAAGGAGGTAAGGGAAGTCACGTTAAAGCAACATGGCCGAGGTCTCAAAAGTCAGTGACAATACAATCAGATCTCAGAAAAGACGTTTTATATTACGTCCTGAAGGAAATCGAAAAATGCAGCGGGGTAACTTGGGATGATATTAAAAAAGAATTATGAAAGTATTTATTGAAAATAAGGCGGGATCCAATTTGAAAAGTATCTACAATGAAAAAACATTGGAATTTAAAAAGACGGTTACCGTATCGAAAAAATACCCATTTCCTTATGGTTTCATACTAAATTCAACAAGTGGAGATGGAGATAACCTTGATTGTTTTATTATTACCAATCAAGTTTTAAAATCAGGTCAGACGATAGAATGCGAACCTATTGGAATAATGCAGCAGTTTGAAAACGGCGAGGAAGATTATAATATCTTAGCTAAATTACCCAATGAAGACGTGGTTATTAGTGAGGAAATTAAAAAGAAATTCACAGAGTTTATCTTGCATGTTTTTGATAATAAACCAGAAATAATGGTTACAGTGGGAGAATTTCTAAGCAAAGAAGAAGCAATAAAATATATAGATACGCATTTTGATACTGATAAAAATATAAACACTTCCAAGTCTCTAAATATAGCAAAGCAGTTTCTTGGTAAGGAAGTAGAAATTATTATCGATAGACCGCTCGGTAGCCGCCATCCAGAACACGGTTTTATCTACAAATTAAACTATGGCTATCTTCCAGACACCCCAGCGCCAGATAGCAAAAACCTTGATGCATACTACATTGGTACGGACCAGCCACAAGAACGAGTACAAGGAATAGCGGTAGCCATTATTCACCGACTAGAAGATGACGACGACAAACTCGTAATAATACCCAGTGGAACGAATATAACTGATGAAGAAATCGAACAAGCAGTAGAATTCCAAGAAAAATGGTTTAAGCATGAAATAATAAGAAATGGTATCTTAAAATAACTATGATTATCACAAAAAGCGCCCAACAAATAGCTATTGAATCGCTTGCGATGGATATGAAACGGGTTGCAATTGGGCTCCAACGGAAATCATTTGTTATGGCAGAACGGTTTAAAAAAGAGGCAATTGCAAGAAAAGATGAAATTCAAAGCCAAAGTATCCACGATACTTACTTATCCAATCTCATAACGAAGGTTGAAATAATGCTCGAAAGTACGGATGAGAGAGTAGCCGAAGATGCCCTCATGTACAGCACACTGGTTCAAAACTTCGCACAAAAGAAATATTCATGAGCAAAAAACTCCTTACCCTTTGCCTCATCCGAAAAGATGATCAGATTCTCCTCGGCATGAAAAAGCGCGGGTTTGGTGAGGGTAGGTGGAATGGGTTTGGAGGAAAAGTTTTAGATACAGAAACTATTAAAGAAGCAATGCATCGTGAACTACATGAAGAGGTTGGTTTAGAAGTACAAGATGCAACAAAGATTGGCATATTAGAATTTGTATTTGAGCATAATACAGACTTACTTGAAGTTCATATATTTTCAGCACTAAGCTTCACTGGCGAACCTCAAGAAACAGAAGAAATGAAACCGCAGTGGTTTTCTATCAACAACATTCCATTTGATACCATGTGGGCAGATGACAAATACTGGTTTCCGCTGTATTTGGCAGGAAAGAAATTTACAGGAAAATTTTTATTTGATACAAATGGGGATACTATACTAAAACAAGAACTTAACGAAGTAGAAACACTATGATTCTCGGATTTAAAACGGGGCCGAAGAATTTTGCAGAAGGGCAAAAAATTGTAACTGACCTTGGCGCTTCCATGTGCGAAGTGTGGTTTAATGTCAACAAACACGAAGAATATACGGAGATGCTTTCTTGGCTAATAAAGCACAATGTTTATATCGGATTACACTATTGGGGAGTTGTAGATGGGAATATAAAACCAAACCTTGCAACGCAAAACGAGCATATCCGCAATGAAACGATGAATCAAATACGGCATACAATAGACATTGCAGCCGATATACGAGCCGTGTATGTCAATATTCACCCTGGCGCGCAAGCAATAGAGACAATAAATCTCACAAACTGGGAACAGTCCTTAACTTCCAACCCCATAACACCTCTCGTTGATTCAACTCAACTTCTTCTTACTGCATCAAAAGAATTAGATGAATACGCACGTACAAAAAACATACTGCTTACTATAGAATCCTTACCCGGACGCGAAACCAGTATGGGGAGGGGAAATATTTATAATGCTAAAAATACTTCACTTGCCACATTAGAACTTCTTGCACAAAAGGGAATACGTATTGCAAATGATATTACACACAGCGCCAGCCAATTCCTCGTTGACGAACAAGACGTTGTTGTTGCGTGGAAACAACTCATGGACTTTTCTACCCGCATTGCTTCCCAAACAAGACTTCTGCATATCAATACCATCACCCCTCCATACAACGGAACAGATTCTCATGATGGAATTACAGATGCAGACTTTGCTCACGAAACCTTTCCAATAAAACAAGGCTTGCAAGAATTCCTCACGCTTTTTAAAGATCGAGATGATGTATACGTAGTCAACGAACCAAAAACTGACCATATGGGGAATTACCAGGCACTTTTGAAACTTGCAGAAGGAATCTAATCCACGGTACAAATAACCCTATATGCAACGAAGTACGAGGAAAAAACTCATTTGGGGGTTTGTGCTGCTTATTATAGTTGGGCTTGCAGCGTGGGTAGATAGCCCGAATCACCCGTCTATAACTATTGGCAATTTTCACCGAGATTTGAACCTAAAACTTGGGCTTGATTTAAAGGGAGGTACTCGGCTTGTGTACAGAGCATTATTGGACAAAACCAGCACCCAAGAGCCAGCTGATGCTCTTGCAGGTGTTCGAGACGTCATTGAACGCAGAGTGAATTCATTTGGAGTTTCGGAGCCAATTATTCAAACTAGTAGAGTAAAAGATGAATACCGCGTTATCGTAGAACTTGCTGGCGTGCAAGACCCCGAAGAAGCGAAAAAATTAATCGGGCAAA